>CATPAO010000382.1 GCA_955652025.1 Casimicrobiaceae bacterium | reverse complement strand
GCGCGACGGCAAGCAGACGGTGGAACAATTCGCAAAATCGCAAGGCGCCACGATCAACGATTATGTGCTGTTCGTCGTCGGCGAAGGCATCGAGAAGAAGAAGGACGATTTCGCGGGCGAGGTCGCGGCGATGACGAAGCCGAAGCCGCCGCTCGCGCCCGCGGCGAGGGCGTAATACCGGTCCACCCAAAAGGATGCCTCGATGAACGCGCCAACGACCGTTCCCCTTGCCGCGGTCTCGCCGGCTCAGGCCCCTGTACCCGCGTATCGCCGCGTCCTGCTCAAGCTGTCGGGCGAGGCGCTGATGGGCGATGAATCCTACGGCATCAAACGCGAGACGATCGACCGCATCGTCGCGGAGATCGGCGACGTCGTGCGGTTGGGCGTGCAGATCGCGGTCGTGATCGGCGGCGGCAACATCTTCCGCGGCGTCGCGCCAGGCGCGGCGGGCATGGACCGCGCGACCGCCGACTACATGGGCATGCTCGCGACGCTGATGAACGCATTGGCGCTGCAGGATGCGCTGCGCCGCGCCGGCGTCGAGTCGCGCGTGCAGTCGGCGCTGCGGATCGACCAGGTCGCCGAGCCGTATATTCGCGGGCGTGCGCTCCGTCATCTGGAAGAGCATCGTGTCGTCATCTTCGCCGCCGGCACCGGCAATCCCTTTTTCACGACCGATACCGCCGCCGCGCTGCGCGGGCGCGAAATGGGGGTCGACATCGTGTTGAAGGCGACCAAGGTCGACGGCGTCTACACGGCCGACCCGATGAAGGACGCCACCGCAAAACGCTATTCGACGCTGACATTCGACGAGGCGATCGTCAAGAATCTCAAGGTGATGGACGCGACGGCGCTCGCGCTGTGCCGCGACCAGAACATGCTGGTGAAGGTATTCTCGATCTTCCTTCCGGGCGCGCTCAAGCGGGTGGTGCTTGGCGAGGACGAGGGCACGCTCGTGCATTGTTGAAGAGTAACGATCGGAGAGACGATGATCAGCGACGTCAAGCAATCCGCCGAGCAGAAAATGCAGAAGTCGGTCGAGACGTTGAAGCACGACCTCGCCAAGGTACGCACGGGCCGGGCGCACACGGGCCTCCTCGACCACATCCACGTGGACTACTACGGGACGATGATGCCGATCAACCAGGTGGCGAACGTCACGCTGGCCGACCCGCGGACGATCGGCGTGCAGCCGTTCGAGAAGAAGATGATTCCGGTCGTCGAGAAGGCGATCCGCGACGCTGACCTCGGGCTCAATCCAGCGACGTCGGGCGACATGATTCGCGTTCCGATGCCGGTGCTGACCGAGGAGCGGCGCAAGGAGCTCACCAAGGTCGTCCATAAGGAGGCGGAGGCCGCGAAGATCGCGATTCGCAATGTCCGGCGCGATGCCAACGAGCACTTGAAGAGGATGCTGAAGGACAAGGAGTGTGCGGAAGATGACGAACGCCACGCGCAGACCGACGTGCAAAAGCTGACCGACCGCTACATTGCCGAGATCGACAAAGTCCTTCAAGCGAAGGAAGCCGACCTGATGGCGATCTGACGCCGGCCGGCCCCTATTCCGCATCGTGCCACCCAATCTCTCCGCGCGATCGAGGTTCACGAGTTCGACGCGTGACGTGCCCGTCACGTCGTTGTCGCCGCGCCATGTCGCGATCATCATGGATGGCAACGGCCGCTGGGCGCGAGCGCGGCATTTGCCGCGGGTCGCCGGCCACCGCAAGGGCGTCGAGGCGGTGCGCGGCGCGGTCCGCGGCGCGATCGAACGCGGCGTCGAATACCTGACGCTGTTCGCATTCTCGAGCGAGAACTGGCGCCGCCCTCCCGACGAAGTTTCGATCCTGATGGACTTGTTCGTCTTGGCACTCGAACAGGAAGTCGCCAAACTTCATTCAAACGGCATCCGATTCAAAGCGGTCGGCGACATGTCGCGCTTCAAGCCGCGCATTCGTGAGCTGATCGCCGCCGGCGAGGCGCTGACCGCCGGCAACACGCGACTCACGCTCACGGTCGCCGCCAACTACGGCGGGCGCTGGGACATCGCGCAGGCGGCTCGCACGTACTTCGGTGCCCATCCGGCGGCGCTCCGCGCGGACGCAACGCTCGATCCCGACGCGCTGGCGCCGTATCTTGCGATGAACTACGCGCCGGAGCCCGACCTCTTCATCCGCACCGGCGGCGAGCGCCGAATCTCGAATTTTCTGCTGTGGCAGCTCGCGTACGCTGAGCTCTACTTCACCGACGTGCTGTGGCCGGATTTCGACAGCGACGCGCTCGACGCCGCGATCGCCTCGTATCAGACGCGCGAGCGGCGATTCGGCCGCACCAGCGAGCAGCTCGAGACCGCACGATCGGCACAGGCCGAATAGCGATCTCGCGACTCGCGCCGCCCCTCATGCTCGCCACGCGCATCGCGACCGCCGCCGTTTTGATCCCGCTCGTTCTGGCGGCATTGTTTCTGCTGCCGCCGCGCATCTTCGGCATTGCGCTGCTCGCCGTCGTGGTTGTCGCCGCTTACGAGTGGGCGCGGCTTGTCGGGTTCAAGCCGCCACGTTCGCTGCTGTTCGTGGGCGGCACATTCCTGCTCGGCTTCGATTTGCTGTTCGGCGCGCCGGGCTTCGCCGACGGATGGCCGGCCGCCGTGGTGCTCACCGCGTGCGGCGCGGCGACCGCTTTCTGGGTGTTGGTGGCCGCACCCTGGATCGCGCTCTCCTGGGCCACGCGCTCGCAGGTAGTGCTGGCACTCGTCGGATGGCTGATCTTGATCGCCGCCTGGCTTGCGCTCGTGGAGTTGCAGGCGCGCTCTCCGTGGCTCGTGCTGGCTGCGATGGGCGTCGTCTGGATCGCCGATACCGCCGCCTATTTCGCCGGGCGTGCGTTCGGACGGCACAAGCTCGCGCCGCATGTCAGTCCAGGCAAGACGTGGGAGGGCGTGATCGGCGCGCTCGTCGGCGTCGCCGTCTATGCAGTAGCACTCGTGCCGTTCGCCGCACGCGCGGGATATCGCGGGCCGGTCGATGCCGCGACGATTGCGCTGTGGCTTGTATTCGTGGCGGTGCTGGCGGCGGTCTCGGTCGTCGGCGATCTGTTCGAGTCGATGCTGAAGCGTCACGCAGGCGTCAAGGACAGCGGGCATCTCCTGCCCGGACACGGCGGCGTGCTCGACCGCACCGACGCGCTCTTGGCCGCGATGCCGCCGGCCGCGCTCGCGGCGCTGTTGTTCCTCGATAAGCAATGACGACCGTGCGCCGCCTCGCGCTGCTGGGTGCGACCGGATCGATCGGCGAATCGACGCTCGATGTCGCCGCGCGGCATCCGGATCGCTTTGCAGTCGCCGCGCTGGCCGCGCATCGCAATTGGGAAAAATTGGCGCTCCTGTGCCGTCGTTTTCGGCCGGAGTTGGCCGCGCTGCTGGACGAGGATGCCGCGCGCGCTCTCGAGCGCGCATTAGCGGGCAGCGGACTACCGACCCGCGTGTGCGGCGGCAACGCGGGATTGATCGAGGTCGCCACGCTTGCGGGCGCCGACACGGTGCTGGCCGCGATCGTCGGCGCCGCCGGCTTCGCGTCCACGCTTGCCGCGGCGCGCGCCGGCAAGCGCATCCTCCTCGCCAACAAGGAGGCGCTGGTGATCGGCGGCGCGCTGTTCATGGCCGCGGTCGATGAAGGCGGCGCGACGCTCGTTCCGATCGACAGCGAGCACAACGCGATCTATCAATGCCTTCCCGCGCACTATCGCCGCTCGCCGCAGGACGCCGGCATCCGTCGGATCCTGCTGACCGCATCGGGCGGACCGTTTCGCGCGCGCGCGCCGGAAGACTTGGCCCGCGTGACGCCGGACGAGGCGTGCGCGCATCCGAACTGGTCGATGGGGCGCAAGATCTCGGTCGATTCGGCGACGATGATGAACAAGGGACTCGAAGTGATCGAGGCGCATTGGCTGTTCGGCGCGCCGCGTGGCACGATCGAGGTCGTCGTGCATCCGCAAAGCGTCATCCACTCGATGGTCGAATACATCGACGGCTCGGTGCTCGCCCAACTGGGCCATCCGGACATGCGCACACCGATCGCGCAGGCGTTAGCCGCGCCCGACCGCATCGATTCCGGTGTGCCTCAACTCGATTTCGCGGCGCTCGGGGCGCTGTCGTTCGAGGCGCCCGACTTCGCGCGCTTTCCGTGTCTCGAGCTCGCGTACGCCGCGCTCGCCGCGGGGGGCAGCGCGCCGATTGCGCTCAATGCCGCGAACGAGATCGCCGTCGCAGCGTTCCTCGCGGGGCACGCCCGTTTTCTGGACATCGCGGCGACGTGCGCCGCGACGCTCGATCGACTCCCGGCGCACGGCGTCGCCTCGTTCGACGACGCGCTTGCCGCCGACGCCGACGCAAGGCGCGCCGCGTGCGAGCATCTCGCGCTGCCTGCCGACGCCGCCGTCACGTTCTCCCTGGCCGCATGATCGACGTCGCCTACAAGATCGGCGCGTTCCTCGTCACGTTGGGCGTGCTCGTCGTGTTTCACGAGCTCGGCCATTTCTGGGTCGCGCGCCGGTGCGGCGTCAAGGTGCTGCGCTTTTCCGTCGGCTTCGGCCGGGTCATCTGGTCGCGCCGCTTCGGACCCGACCGCACCGAGTGGGCGCTCTCGGTCGTGCCGCTCGGCGGCTACGTCAAGATGGCGGACGAGCGCGAAGGCGATGTCGATCCCGCCGATCTTCCGCGCGCATTCAACCGCCAGAGCGTCGGCAAGCGGATCGCGATCGTCGCCGCCGGTCCGATCGCCAACCTGTTGCTTGCCGTGCTGCTCTTCGCCGGCACGTTCCTCGCCGGAATTCCGGGCCAGCGCGCAATTCTCGCGGCGCCGCCGGCGGGTAGCGCGGCGATGGCGGCGGGCCTCGCCGCCGGCGATCTGGTCGTCGACGTCAATGGCGAGCCGGTCGCGAGCTGGCAGGAATTGCGCTGGCGGCTCGTGAAGTCGCAGGGCAAGGAGAGCGCGACGATCGCGGTCGAGCGTCCGGAGTCGCGCGGCGAACGCTCGCTGCACTCGCTCGCGTTGACGGCGCTCAAACCGGGCGATTGGGACAGCGGCGCCTTCGGCGTGCTCGGCCTCAAGGCCGATCTCGGCCCGCCGTTGATCGATCAGGTGGTGCCGGATAAGCCGGCCGAGCGCGCGGGGTTGAAAGCCGGCGATCGCGTTGTTGCGATCGATGGCGTGGCCGTGCACTCGCCGTCGGACGTGCAGGTGATGACGAACGCGAAGCCCGGCGGCGCGCTGCTGTTCCGGGTCGAGCGCGACGGCACGACGCTCGATGTGCCGCTGACGGCCGAAACCACGGAGCAGGGCGGGCGCCAAGTCGGTATCGCCGGTGTGCGTTTGCGCGTCGATCCCGCTGTCGTGGATCGGCTTGCCGTAACCGTTCGTTACGGACCGTTCGACGCATTGGTGCAAGGTGCCCGCAAGACATGGGAGCTCGCGGTGTTCACCGTGCGGATGCTGGGCCGCATTCTCACCGGCGACGCGTCGGTGAGGAACATCAGCGGCCCGCTGACGATGGCCGATTTCGCCGGCCAGTCGGCGCAACAAGGCGTTCTGGTGTTCGTCGGCTATCTCGCGTTGATCTCGATCAGTCTCGGCGTGCTCAACCTGTTGCCGGTTCCGCTATTGGATGGGGGACATTTGCTGTATTATTTCGCCGAATTGATCAAAGGCAGTCCCGTCTCCGACCGCGCATTCGAGGTCGGGCAACGCATCGGCATGGCGGTGCTCGCCATGTTGATGGCCCTGGCACTATTCAATGACGTTTCCCGCCTGTTCTGATCGTTGGCCGCGGCGTTTCGTGCAGTGCGCACTACCGGCGCTGCTCATGGCGCTGATCGCGCCCCTCTCCAGCCTCGATGCGTGGGCGGCGGAGCCGTTCGTCGTGCGCGACATACGCGTCGAGGGTGTCCAGCGGACCGAAGCCGGCACGATTTTCAGCTACCTGCCGATCAAGGTGGGCGAGCGTGTCGACGATGAAAAGATCGCGCAGGCGGTGAAGGCGCTGTACGCCACCGGGTTCTTTCGCGACGTGCGGCTCGAGGCACAGGGCGACGTGCTTGTCGTGGTAGTCCAGGAGCGGCCGACGATCAGCTCGCTCACGTTCGTCGGCAATAAGGAATTCGACACCGACACGATCAAGAAGGCGCTGAAGGATATCGGAATCGCCGATGCCCGGATCTTCGACCGCTCGGCGCTCGACCGTGCCGAGCAGGAGTTGAAGCGGCAATACATCACGCGCGGCCTCTACAGCGCCAACGTGCAGACGACGGTTACGCCGCAGGAGCGCAATCGCGTCGCGCTCAATTTCACGATCGTCGAAGGCGATGCGGCGAAGATCGCCCGCGTCAACATCGTCGGCACGAAGGCGTACACCGAGAAACAGCTGCTCTCCGAGATGGCGCTGACGACGCCCGGCTGGTTCACCTGGTACACGAAGAACGACCAATACTCGAAGCAGAAGCTGCAAGCCGATCTCGAGACACTGCGAAGCTATTACCAAAATCGCGGCTATCTCGAATTCACCGTCGAGTCGACGCAGGTGTCGATCACACCCGATCGTGAAAACATCTACATCACGCTCAACGTGAGCGAAGGCGCGCGCTATACGGTGGGCGACGTCCGCATCGCCGGCGACCTGGTCGTGCCGGAGTCCGATCTCTCGGCGCTGGTTCGGATCAAGCCGGGCGAAGTGTTCTCGCGCGAAAAGCTCCAAGGGTCCGCCAAGGACATCAGCGACCGGCTGGGCGCCGAGGGCTACGCGTTCGCCAACGTCAACGCCGTGCCCGAGCTCGATCGCGACAAGTCGACGGCGTCGTTCACGTTCTACGTCGATCCCGGTCGCCGCGCCTACGTTCGCAAGATCAACATCTCCGGCAACCCGAAGACGCGCGACGAAGTGATCCGTCGCGAGTTTCGGCAGCTGGAAGGCGCGTGGTACGACGGAACGCGGATCGATCGGTCGAAGATCCGGGTCAAGCGGCTCAACTATTTCGAAGACATCAACATCGAGACGCCGCCGGTGCCGGGAACCTCCGACCAGGTCGACATCGACGTGACGGTCACCGAGAAGTCGACCGGCAACCTGCTCGCCGGTGTCGGCTATTCGAGCTCGGAGGGCGTCGTCCTGTCGGCGTCGATATCACAACAGAACATCTTCGGCTCCGGCAACGCACTTTCGCTCGCCGTCAATACGAGCCGCTTCAACCGTACGTATTCGGCCACGTACTACGAGCCCTACTGGACGGTCGACGGAATTTCGCGAACGACGGAGCTCTATGAAAAGACGCTCGATCCGACCGGGCTCGCGATATCGCAGTATTCGTCGCGCACGCTGGGATTGGCGATGGGCTGGGGCGTGCCGGTCACCGAGTCCGACACGATCAACTACGGCCTGCGGTACGAGCAGACAAAGTTGACGCTGTTCTCCGACAGTCCGCCCGTGTACGTAAACTTTGTCAAAGACTTCGGCTTCACCAGCAACGCGTTCATCGGGTCCGCCGGATGGTCGCGTGACACCCGCGACGACATCCTCTATCCTACCAAGGGGCGCCTGCAGAGTATCTTGTTCGAAAACGGCTTTCCGTTCGGCGACATTGCGTACTACAAGCTTTCGTACCTGCATTCGTGGTACTACCCGGTGTACGGCGATTTCACCCTGAACCTCCGCGCCAACATCGGCTGGGCGGACGGGCTCAATCAAAAGCCGCTGCCATTCTTCAAAGCCTTCTTCGCAGGCGGTGTCGGCTCGGTACGCGGCTACGAAAACAGCTCGCTCGGCCCGCGCGACATATTCGGCAATACGTTGGGGGGCCGGCGGCTGATCGTCGGCAACGCCGAGGTGTTCTATCCGATCCTGAAGGGAGAAAAGGCAGTACGCGGCAGCGTGTTCTTTGATACGGGCGAGATCTGGGGCAACGGATCGCAGCCGCAGAACGAGTCGTTCCGTTATTCTAGCGGCGTGGGGGTCGCCTGGAGCTCGCCGATCGGACCGCTCAAGTTCAGCTACGCGATTCCGCTCAAAACCAAGGAAGGCGACCGGCTGCAGCGCTTCCAGTTCTCGGCCGGAACGACGTTCTGACATGTCTCGCGCAGTGCTGGAGAAACGCTTGAATCGCATCGTCTTCCTGACCCTCGGCGCCACGCTGTTCGCCGCGTCCACGTGGGCGTTCGCCCTCGACTACAAGATCGGCTTCGTGAACACCGAGCGGCTGTTTCGCGAGGCCGCGCCCGCCAAGCGCGCGCAGCAGAAGCTCGAAAAGGAATTTGCCACGCGCGACGGCGAGATCCAGCGGCTCAGCAAGCAAGTGCGCGACCTGCAGTCCTCGCTCGACAAGGACAGCGCGACGATGGCCGAGCCCGACCGGCGTAACAAGGAGCGCGATCTCGCCAATCTGTCGCGCGACCTGCAGCGCTTCCAGCGCGAGTTCCGCGAGGACCTTAATCTGCGGCGCAACGAGGAGCTGTCCGGCATCCAGGAGCGCGCGAACAAGGTCATCCAGCAAATCGCTGAGGCGGAAAAGTTCGACCTTATCCTGCAAGACCCGGTCGTCTACGCGAGCCAGCGCATCGACATCACCGAGAAGGTAATCAAGGCGCTCGCCGACAAGTAGCGCCGCGTTGCCGGCGCCACTCGCGGTTCCCCGCTGCCGCCGGTATGCCTGATCCTTCGACCACCGGAGTCCGCCTCGCCGACCTTGC
>CATPAO010000381.1 GCA_955652025.1 Casimicrobiaceae bacterium | reverse complement strand
GCGCCCATGTCGTGGTCGCCGCCGATCTGCTCGCGTTGACGCTGATAGCACCCCCCGGCGAGTGGGGCGCCGACGCCGTGGTCGGATCGACGCAGCGTTTCGGCGTGCCGATCGGTTTCGGCGGTCCGCACGCCGGCTTTCTCGCGACGCGCGACGAGTTCAAGCGCTCGCTGCCGGGCCGCCTCGTCGGCGTAACCATCGATGCGCAGGGGAGGCCCGCGTACCGGCTGGCGCTGCAAACGCGCGAACAGCACATCCGGCGCGAAAAGGCGACGTCGAACATTTGCACGGCGCAGGTCCTGCTCGCCGTCATCGCCAGCATGTACGCGGTCTACCACGGCCCCGAGGGCCTGGCGCGCATCGCGCGGCGCGTCCACCGGCTGACGGCGATTCTCCGCGCGGGGCTCGTGCGGCAGGGGGTCGACGTCGCGACGACGGCGTTCTTCGACACGCTGACGCTCGTGACCGGGGCCAACACACGATCGATCGTCGCGCGCGCGGACCACGCCGGCGCGAACCTTCGCACGATCGACGCGCATACGCTCGGGATCTCGCTCGACGAGACGACGACGCGCGACGACGTCGCGCTGATCTGGCGTATCGTCGCCGGCGGCGACGTGCCGTTCTCGTTCGACGATCTCGACGCCGCAACGCCCGACGAGCTGCCCCCGTCGCTCGCGCGGACGTCGCCGTATCTGACGCATCCGGTGTTCCATCGCCATCGGTCGGAGACCGAAATGCTGCGCTATCTGCGCCGGCTCGCCGACCGCGACCTGGCGCTCGATCGCGCGATGATCCCGTTGGGCTCGTGCACGATGAAGCTCAATGCCACCGCGGAAATGATGCCGGTCACGTGGCCCGAATTCGGCGCGCTGCACCCGTTCGCGCCCGCCGGGCAGACCGCGGGCTATCGGACGCTCATCCGCGAGTTGGAGCACATGTTGTGCGCGGCGACCGGCTACGACGCCGTATCGCTCCAACCGAACGCCGGTTCGCAGGGCGAATACGCGGGATTGCTGATGATCCGCGCGTGGCAGGCGAGCCGCGGCGAGGCGCTCCGCGACGTGTGCCTGATTCCGGCATCGGCGCACGGCACGAATCCGGCGTCCGCGCAGATGGCCGGCTACCGCGTCGTCGTCGTCGCCTGCGACGCGGGCGGCAACGTCGATCTCGCCGATCTCGAGCGCAAGGCGGAAGCGCACGCGCGCGATTTAGCCGCGATCATGGTCACGTATCCGTCGACGCACGGCGTGTTCGAGGCCGGCATCCGCCGCATTTGCGACATCGTGCACACGCACGGCGGGCAGGTGTACGTCGACGGCGCGAACCTGAACGCGTTGGTCGGGCTCGCCGCGCCGGGACATTTCGGCGCCGACGTGTCGCATCTCAACTTGCACAAAACGTTCTGCATTCCGCATGGCGGAGGCGGTCCCGGCGTCGGACCGGTCGCATGCAAGGCGCATCTCGCGCCGTTCCTGCCGGGACATCGGTACTTGGTACGCGGTGAAGCCGCGGACAACACTTCCGCTCGCCGGCAGGGAGAGGGGGAAGGGGCAGCGATCGGCGCCGTCAGCGCCGCGCCCTACGGTTCCGCGTCGATCCTGCCGATTTCCTGGATGTACATCGCGATGATGGGCGCCACGGGCCTGACGGCGGCCACCGAGTCGGCGATTCTCGCCGCGAACTACATCGCGAAGCGGCTCGATCCGCATTATCCGGTGTTGTACAGCGGCCCTGGCGGGCTCGTCGCCCACGAATGCATCCTCGACTTGCGGCCGCTGAAAGCGACGTCGGGCATTGAGGCGGAAGACGTGGCGAAGCGGCTGATCGACTACGGTTTCCACGCGCCGACGATGAGCTTTCCGGTCGCGGGGACGCTGATGGTCGAGCCGACCGAAAGCGAATCCAAGGCGGAGCTCGATCGCTTCATCGACGCGATGATCGCGATCCGCAGCGAGATTCGCGCCATCGAGAATGGCCGCAGCGATCGCGCCGACAATCCATTGAAACATGCGCCGCATCCGGCATCGGTCGTGACCGCCGATGCATGGACGCACGCGTATTCGCGAACCGAGGCGGCGTGGCCGGCCGGGACCGACGCCGGCGCGAAGTATTGGCCGCCGGTGGCGCGTGTCGACAATGTGTACGGCGACCGCCACCTGTTCTGCAGCTGCATCCCTGTCACCGACGACCCACCCGCGCACGCGTCATTGGCCGCGCTCGCCTAGGCCGCGATGCGCGTTCTCGTTCTCGGCAGCGGCGTCATCGGCGTCACCGCGGCGTGGTACCTCGCCGCCGACGGGCATGACGTCACCGTCGTCGACCGTCAGGGCGGCGCGGCGATGGAAACATCGTTCGCGAACGGCGGGCAGATCTCCGCGTCGTACGCCGAGCCGTGGGCGAATCCCGGTGCGCCGCTGCAAATCCTGCAGTGGCTGGGCCGCGACGATGCGCCGCTCCTGTTTCGCCCGACCGCCGATTGGCGGCAATGGAAATGGGGCATCGCGTTCCTGCTCGAATGTCTTCCGGCGCGCACGCGGCACAACACGATCCAATGCCTGAATCTTGCGCTCTACTCGCGCGATTGCCTGAGGGCGCTTCGCGCCGCAACCGGGATTCGCTACGACCACCTCGAGCGCGGCATCCTGCAGATCTACACCGACCCGAAGGAATTCGCGCGCGGTGTCGCGGCCGCGGAATTGATGCGGCAGTATGGTTGCGATCGTGACGTCAAGCGCGTCGACGAGTGCATCGCGCTCGAGCCGGCGCTCCTTCAGTGCCGCGAACGGCTGGCCGGCGGCATCTTCACCGTCAGCGATGAAACGGGCGACGCGCACAAGTTCACCGTCGAGCTGGCGCGTCTCGCGGCCGCGCGCGGGGTGAAGTTCCGTTATGGCGTGGCCGTCGACTCCATCGTCGGCGAAGGCGACGCGATCGCGCGCGTGCGTGTGTTCGACGAGCAGCAACGTCCCGGGGACCTGACAGCGGACGGCTACATCGTCGCGCTCGGCAGCTACAGCCCGCTCCTGCTGGCGCCGCTCCGTGTCCCGTGCAACGTATATCCGGCGAAAGGCTATTCGGCGACGATCGACGTCGGGAAGCACACCGGCGCGCCGACGGTGTCGTTGACCGATCTCGCGGGGAAGATCGTCATGACCCGGTTGGGCGATCGGCTTCGAGTTGCCGGCACCGCCGAGCTCTCAGGATGGCATACCGACCTCAACCGCACGCGCTGCGAGGCGCTCGCGCACCGAACGTTCGAGCTGTTTCCCGATGCCGGTGAGCGCGACAACATCCGCTTTTGGACGGGCCTCCGTCCCGCGACGCCGTCGAACGTCCCGCTGATCGGCAAGACGCGCTATCGCAACCTGTGGCTCGACACCGGCCACGGCACGCTCGGCTGGACGATGGCCTGCGGCTCCGGCAAGGCGCTTGCCGATGTCGTCGGCGGCCGCAAGCCGAGCGTCGACTTCGCGTTTACGCGGCCCTAGTCAACTCGATCCAGGCGATCCCATGCCACAGGGCGGGTAATAACAGGGCATCGGCGGCGGCGGCGGCGGCGGTGGTGGTGGCGGTGGCGGTGGTGGCGGCGGCGGATCGACCGCAGCCGCTGTCGTGACGGGCGCCGGCGGCGCGCACATGACGACGAAATCGGGGCCGTCGCCCTCGATCGTCCAGCCCATCGCGGCCATCTGGTCGCGCAACGTGCGGTCGATCATATAG
>CATPAO010000380.1 GCA_955652025.1 Casimicrobiaceae bacterium | reverse complement strand
TTCCGGCAATCTCGGCGTCGCGCTGTCCGCCGTGACGACAGGATATTTGGTCCAGTACGCGGGTTGGCGCGCCGCTTTCGTGGTCCCCGCATTGATCGCGATCGGCTGCGGAGTCGCATTCGCGTGCCTGGCGCCCGAAGAAGCCCAACCGCCCGCGAAGCGGAGCGCGTCGCAGGCCGAGCTGCCGGCGCCGCAACTGGCGCGCATTTTCGCGGTGCTGACCATCGCGTCGGTTACGGCGAGCTTGCTGTTCAATTTCACCACCAACGGCAACGGCGAGCTCTTGCGCGAGCGGCTGACGGGCATCCTCAGCGATCCTGCGCGCCTCGGCGTGCTCTTGGCACTCGTCTACGTCGCGGGATCGCTGGCGCAGATCGCCGTCGGGTCGCTGATCGACCGCGTCCCACTCAAGTACCTTTACTTCGCGATCGTGGCCTGCCAAGTGCCGCTGTTCGCGCTTGCGGCGTCGGCACAAGGATGGACGCTGTACGCGCTGATGATCGCATTCATGATTGCGGTGTTCGGCGCGATTCCGTTCACCGACGCGATGATTGTCCGCCATGTCGACGATCGGATGCGCTCGCGCGTGTCCGGAATGCGGCTGACGGTGGCGTACGGCGTCAGCTCGATCGCCGTCTGGCTGCTCGGTCCGATCGTCAAGGCGGCGGGCTTCGCGACGCTGTTGGCGGCGATGGCGGGCATCGCGTTTCTCACGCTTTGCGCGATCCTGTTTCTGCCCGCCCCGTCGCGAACGCGTCCCGCCGTGGCGCCAATCACGCCGGAAGCGCTGTCACGATCGCCTCGCGCAGCGGATTGAAGAGGCCGGGCGTCGCGGCGATCACTTCGTTCGTGCGCAGATATTCGGTGCCGCCGGCGAAGTCACCGACGCGGCCGCCGGCTTCGGTGACGAGCAGCGCACCCGCGGCGACGTCCCATGCGCGGAGGCTCGTCACCCAGAAACCGTCGAGGCGCCCCGCGGCGAGATGCGCGAGGTCGAGCGCGCAGGCGCCGGCGCGGCGCACGCCCGCGCACTGACCGATGAGCGCGTTGAACACGGGCAGGTACGCGGGAAGCTTCGGGCTCTTGCGCGTCGGAAACACGGTGCCGATCAGCGCCTCGGAGATGCGCGTGCACGCCGACACGCGCATCGGTGCGCCGTTTCGTTGCGCGCCTTTGCCGAGGACGGCGGTGAAGAGCTCGTCGTGCGCCGGGTCGAGCACAACGGCATGCGTGACCTCGTCGTTTTTCGCGAGAGCGATCGATACGGCGTAGTACGGATATCCATGGATGAAATTCAGGCTGCCGTCGATCGGGTCGACGATCCAAAGATAAGGCGACTGCGCGTTCCCCGCCGTCACCTCGCCCGTCTCTTCGCCGAGAATCGCGTGGTCGGGAAACGCCGCCGAGATCGTCGCCCCGATCGCGCTTTCGGCCTCCTGATCGGCCGCCGACACGATGTCGCCGTGCTCCTTCGAAAACGTCGGGAGCCGGCGCAAGTCGCGCGTCGCATCGACGATCACGCTCGCGGCGCGGCGTGCCGCGCGTACCGCCACCGCCAGCACGGGGTCGCTCGCTGCATTCATCGCGCGATCGTTCGCGGCGGACCGATTCGTCTCATCGGTCAATGATAAACGAGACGCGCCTCGTGCATGCGCATTACGTGTAGCGCGCGACGAAGCGGCGATCGATCCGGTCCTTCCAGCGCCACACCCAATCGCCCTCGGCCCACCACGGCGGCCAGGCGGCGATCGCATGGCGGGGGCCGGTGGTGAGAAGCGATAACGCTCGCCGCTGCGGATGATAGCCCGACAACGGCGTGCCGCGCGCCATGCGGCGCAGGTTGACGGCGAGGGGCGGACCTTCGCGCACCGCGTAGGCGCCCGACTTCGGCTGCGTCGCATCCGCCGGCGCCGCGCAATCACCGGCGGCGAACACAAAGCGGTGAGAAATCGACTGCAAATGCGAGTCGATGCGGACGAAGCCCTTGGCGTCGCATGCGAGCCCCGAATCGGCGACCCATGCCGGTGCGGTCGCCGCCCCCGTCGCGACCACGATTCGGTCCGCGGTCACGTGCGCGCCGTTGGCGAGGGTGACGCCTTGCGGCGCGATGGCGACGGCGGCGCTGCCCAAATGGAGATCGGCGCGCGCCGCGATCAGCGCCTCGGCGCGCCGTTGCACACCGGGCGGATGACCCGGCACGAGATGGGACAGATCGGTGACGAGGGCAAAGCGCGGCGCGCGCGGTCCGAGCGTTCGCGAGAACCGGTAATGCATCGCCAGCAGCAGCTCCACGCCACCCGCCCCGCCGCCGATGATCGCAATCGCGTGCACCCGCCCCGTGACGGCATCGGGCTGCATCCGTTCCCATGCGTCGAGTAGCGCCGAGAGCGGCCGCACCGGTCGCACGTGATCGGCGTCGCCGGTCAGCGCTCGATCCGGTGCCGCGCCCACATCGAGCGACAACAGGTCGAACGATTCTGTTGCTCCGCCCGCACATGTCGCCGCTCGCGCATCCAGATCGAGCGCGACAACGCTGTCGCGCACGAATCGCGCCGATGCTCTCGCAGCGAGCGGCGGCAACGCGATCTGTGCCTCGCCGGTCGAATAATGGCCTGCGACGATGCCCGGCAACATGCCGGAATACAGGAGCGACGACTCGGGTGACACGAGCACGATCTCGACGCCCGGCTCGGGCGCCTTCGCGAATTGCCGCAATACCTCGATATGTGCGTGACCGCCGCCGATCAGAAGCAGGCGCTTCGTGCGCGCGGTCACGCGACTTTCACGCCGAGCATCATGCCGCCATCCTCGTGCTCCAGATTGTGGCAGTGGAACATGTACGTTTGCGGGCCGGCGAACGGCAAGGCGAATCGAATCGCGACGCGGACGCTCTCGCCTGGCCACACCAGGACCGTGTCCTTGCGCCCGAGATCGGAAGCGAGACGGCCGCGGTCGTCGACGGCGAGCGCGTGGATGAAATCGGGCGAGGTCTCGCGCTCGCGCACATCGAAATGAAAGCCGTGCAAGTGCATCGCGTGCGGCATGCTCGTGTAGTAGTTGCGCAATAGCCAGATTTCGGTCGTGTCGCGCGCGACTTCGATCGGCGTCTCGCCCATCACGAACACTTGGTCGTTGATCCGCCAGCGGCCCTTGTTGTAGCCCAGGCGAAACGGCCGTTCTCGCGCCTCGGTGACGTCGAGCGACGCGATCGGCGACAGCACGGGGGGAAGCGCGCGATCGTAGGCAACGCGGGCGCGCACGCGCAGTTCGAGAACGGCGCGCGCGGCGCCTTCGGGCCAGCTCCCGCCGTGGTCATGGCGGGGCGCAGCGCTCGATGCATCTGCAGGGGGAGCCGCGTGGCCCATCGCGGCGTGATCGACCGGCGCAGCGGACGCAACCTCGGCGTGCATCGGATCGAACGCGAGGGATTGCAAAACGACCGTGTCGCCGACCGCCGCATCGCGAACGTCGAGCAACACATCGAGCCGCTCGGCCGCGGCGAGAAACGCTTCGTCGGCGCGCTGCGGCGCCGGCAATAGACCGCCGTCGTTGCCGATCACGATGAACGGGACGCGCATTCCGACCGCCGTGCGGAATGCGAGACGCAGCGTGCGAGCGTTGCAGGCATTGAGGATTCGAAATCGATACAGCCGCGAAGCGATGTCCAGGAACGGGCAATGCGTGCCGTTGACGAAAAGCTCGTCGCCGAAAAAACCACGTACGAGATCGGTCGGCGATGGCGCGTACGAAGGATCGCCGCGCCGGTCCTGTAGCGCGAGCGTGACTTCGGTTCGCCCCGGAACGAGATCGAGCGATGCCCGGAGCGCGCGCTCGTCCTCGTCCTCGACCTCGATCGCACCGAAGAGGCCCTGGTAGGTTTGCCGCGCCGTCGCGCCATGCGGGTGCGGGTGATACCAATACAGCGCGCCGCGATCGCGCACCTCGAAGTCGTAGGCGTATTTTTCGCCCGGGGCGATTACGCTGAGACCGCTGCCGTCGTTTTTCGTGTCGACCGACAATCCGTGCCAATGCGCGATCGTCGGCTCCGGCAGGCGATTTTCGAGCGCGATGCGCACGCGCTCGCCGCGGCGCAGGATCAGCGTGGGATTCTGGAAATCGCGTCCGTTGTGCCGCGCCCGGTAGGCGAAAGGTCCGTGCGCCACGCCGACGGGCAAGCTACTCCGTGGTCCGACGACGAGCGCCAACGGCGCGCCGCGCGGCGCAAGCCGGCCAAGATAGCCCGTGTCGTGCGGAACATAGAGCGGCCGCGAGACTCGACTGCCGGCGGTGCAAAAGGCGCCGGAATCGTTCGCGGTGATGTCGGAATACGTGGTGCGCGCGAACGCCGCGAGTCCCATCGCGCCCAACCCCTGCAATACGCGACGACGTTCCATTACGAGAAGTGTACCGCGCGGTCAATCGCGTTCGGCGGATGCGCCAAAACGGTATCGCAGCCCGACCCAGATCCCGCGCGGCGCTCCCGCAGCCCGAAACTGTTCGCGTTCCGGATCGACGCCATGGGCGGGACCGAAGGTGCCCCCGGGACCGGTAAACGCGTTCGCGCCCAGGAGCGCCAGCGTCTGGTAGCGTCGATCGAGCGCGTTGTTGACCTGCAGGAGCAACTGGAGGTCCGGGAGCACCTGGTAGCGCGCGTCCAGATTGACGACGGCGTAGGCGGGCAGCCGGCCGTTGGCGTCGTGGTTGTTCTCATCGCCGAGCGCGTATTGCGACGACGCGCAGACAATATTGACGCCGACGCCCGAGCGGTCATCGATCGCGTATTCGGCGCGAACCTTGAACGAGTCGCGCGGGATGCCGGGAATCCTGTCGCCCGGTCGGACGATAATCGCGCCGTCGGAATCGGCGCTCGAGTTGTTCGGGCTGGAAGCCACGAACGTCGAGCGGAACGTCGCCTCGATGTGGTTGTAGCGCAGTTTGAACGACCACCGGTCGACTTGCGTGGCGACGTTGACTTCCACGCCTTGGCGGCGCGTGCGGCCGACATTCTGGAAATATCCGGCGTTGGCGGTGCCGCTTCCGCTCGCGACGAACTGAATGTCGTTCTGCAGATCGGTTCGGTAGAGACCGATCGAACCATTTGTCGCGCCGTACTTGCCGCGCGCGCCCGCTTCGAAAGTCTTCGCGACGACTTTCTCGAGGGGCGGATCGGTGAGGAACTGATTCGGCAGCTTGCACGGCGTGGACGGATCGGCGCACGTGAGCTCGATCGGTGTCGGTGCGCGCATGCCTTCGTTGTAGCCGGCGTAGCCGGTGAATGCGGCCGACGGATTGTAGTTGATGCCGAGCGCGGGATTGAAGCGCGAGAACGTGTGGGCGCCATTCAACGCCGCGTCGTCGCCGCTACGATCGGCGATGACGATCCGCGCGCGGTTGTAGCGGCCGCCGAGCGTCAGCGTCCATTGCTCCGCGAGCGTCACCGTGTCGGTCGCGTAGACGCCGTAATAGTCGTTGCGCAGATCGACGTCCGTGTCGGTGGTGAACCGGCCGGTGGCGAACGTCCCACGATCGGCAGTGAAGTCGGCCGGTTGCACGTTCTGGACGAAATGCGTGCGACCGAAATCGCCGCTCGCGCCGACCGCGACCTGATGCGCCCACCCGGCGAGCTTGCCGCTCGCGGTCAGCTGCAGACCCAGGCCCCAGCTCGACTGATCGATCGTCGACTGGTCGTTGGTTGCTTCGTTCGTCTGCGGCAAGCCGGTTTGCGGATCGAGCTCGCCGTAATGGTCGTTCACGTTGCTGCTGAAATTGGCCGAACGGTAATGCCGGTAATACGCGTTGCCGCCCAAGAGTAGCGCGTCGGTCAGGAAGCGGCTGCCTTTGGCGTTGAAAAACGCCAGCCGGTTGTCGTTGTGGTCGGGATACGTGTACGACTGCTTCGGATTGCCGAGCATCGACAGCGGCAGCGTTTGCGCGCCTTCCAGTGTGTTGTCGGCGAGCGTCGCGCTCACATCCAGATCGGTGACATTGTCCTGGTAGCCGATTTTGGCGAAAAACTGTTTGACGCGACTCGCATTGTGGTCGGCCCAGCCGGCGTCATCGACGAAATGGCCGGTGGCGTAATAATCGACGCGGTCGCTCGCACCGCCGTATTCGAACACAGCATCCTTGCGTCCGAACGAGCCGCCTGACACCTCGACCGACGCGCCCGGATAT
>CATPAO010000379.1 GCA_955652025.1 Casimicrobiaceae bacterium | reverse complement strand
CGGGCAACCGGTGCTGGTCGGCACGACGTCGATCGAGAACTCCGAGATGCTGTCCGGGCACCTCGTGAAAGCCGATCTGCCGCATGAGGTCCTGAACGCGAAGCAGCACGCACGCGAAGCCGAGATCGTCGCGCAGGCGGGGCGTCCGAAGGCGGTCACCATCGCCACCAACATGGCGGGTCGCGGTACCGACATCGTGCTGGGCGGCAGCATCGAGCCTACCATCCTCACGCTGCGCGAGGACCCGGCGCTGGGGCAGACGGAGAAGGACCTGCAGATCAACAAGCTCCGCGGCGAATGGCAAGCGCGCCACGACGCCGTGATCAAGGCCGGCGGCCTGCACATCGTCGGCACCGAGCGGCACGAGTCGCGGCGGATCGACAACCAGTTGCGGGGCCGGTCGGGCCGCCAGGGCGACCCCGGCAGCTCGCGTTTCTATCTCTCGCTCGAGGATCCTTTGCTGCGAATCTTCGGCGGCGAGCGGCTTGCCTCGATCATGCAGCGGCTCAAGATGCCCGAGGGCGAGCCGATCGAGCATCCGATCGTCAATCGCTCCATCGCCAAGGCGCAAAACCGTGTCGAGGCGCGCAACTTCGACATCCGCAAGCAGCTGCTGGAATACGACGATGTCGCCAACGACCAGCGGCGTGTGATCTATCAGCAACGGAACGAGTTGCTCGAAGGCGAGGACGTCGCCGAAACCATCGCCAACATGATCCGCGGCGAGATCGACAACACGGTCAAGCGCTACATTCCGCCGGAGTCGATCGAGGAACAATGGGACCTTCCGGGCCTCGAGGCGACGCTCGCGGGCGAATTCCAGCTGGTCGCGCCGATTGGCGAATGGCTGAAGACGCTATCGGAGCCGGAAGCGGAGCAGGCGGAAGAAACCATTCGCAATCGCGTCGCCGCCTTGGCGGAAAGCGCGTGGAAAGCGCGCGAGGCGCAGCTCGGCATCGAGTTGATGCGCCAAGTCGAGCGGAGCTGGATGTTGCAAACGCTCGACCATCATTGGCGCGACCATCTGTCGTCGCTCGATCATTTGCGCCAGGGCATCCACTTGCGCGGATATGCGCAGAAGAATCCGAAGCAGGAATACAAGCGCGAGGCGTTCGAGCTGTTTTCCGATATGCTGGACCGGATCAAGCAGGATGTCGTCAAGGTCGTGCTGACCGTTCAGGTCAAGACGCAGGAAGACGTGCAGGCGGTCGAGGAAGCGCCGGTTCCGGTGAGCAACGTCAAATATCAGCACGCCGACTACGACGAGGCGCTCGCGGCGGCGGGCCCCGCCAATGGCAACGGCGACATCGCGGTGGCGGTCGCGCCGCCGTTCGTCCGCGCCGGCCAGAAGGTCGGCCGCAACGATCCGTGTCCGTGCGGAAGCGGCAAGAAATACAAGCACTGCCACGGTCGGCTGGGGTAGCGCGGCTGCGCGGGCCGGCTGCTCTGTTGTTGCCTCGCTCGGCCCTCGCTGTACTTCCATGGTCTATCTCGCGCCTCGCCGTGGGCCGCCTCGCATCCGGCCCGCTCGCGACGCTTTCCATGCAGCCGACGGCGTCGGTGCCGACTTGATCGAGTAGTCCCATGCCCGTCCGCTACACGCCGCCGACGCCCGAATCGCTGATGCCGGTCCCGGGCATCGTGCTCGGGACCGCCGCAGCGAAGATCAAGAACTGGGCGCGCGATGACGTGGTGCTGGTCGTTGCCGACGCCGGAACGGTCGCCGCCGGCGTGTTCACACAAAACCGATTCTGCGCGGCGCCCGTCGTCGTCTGCCGCGCTCATCTCGCGAGCCAGCATGCGCGCGGTCTCCACTTTCGCGCGCTCGTCGTCAACGCCGGCAACGCGAACGCCGGGACGGGGGAAAGCGGGCTCGCCGATGCGCGCGCGACATGCGTGAAAGCGGCGCAACTCGTCGGCGTCGCTCCGGAGGAGATTCTCCCGTATTCGACCGGCGTCATCATGGAGCCGCTGCCGGTGCAACGGATCGTCGATGCGCTTCCCGCGGCGCGCGCCGCCGCACGCGCCGACGGCTGGTTCAATGCCGCGAAGGCGATCATGACGACGGACACGGTACCGAAGGGTGCGACGAGGCGCGTCGTCGTCGACGGCGTCGCAGTGACGGTGACCGGCATCGCCAAGGGTGCCGGCATGATCCATCCGGACATGGCGACTCTGTTGTCGTTCATCGCGACCGACGCCCCGGTCGCCGCGCCGCTTCTCGCATCGCTCGCCCGCGACGTCGCCGATGTTTCGTTCAACGTCGCGACGGTCGACGGCGACACGTCGACCAACGACAGCTTCGTCATCGCGGCGACCGGCCGGGCGGTGATCGATCCGATCACGGTCACGACCGACGTCCGGCTGGGTGCATTGCGCGCCGCCGTCGAAGCCGTGGCGATCGACCTCGCGCAAGCGATCGTCCGCGACGGCGAGGGCGCGACGAAATTTATCGCGATCAGCGTCGAGGGCGGTCGCGACGCCGCCGAATGTCGGCGCGTGGCCTTTGGCATCGCGCATTCGCCGCTCGTCAAGACGGCGTTCTTCGCGTCGGACCCGAACCTCGGTCGTATCGTCTGCGCGATCGGGAACGCGAAAGTCGCCGACATGGATCCCCGCCGGGTATCGTTCTGGCTCGACGACGTCCGGGTCGTCGACCATGGTGGCCGCGCGGCCGAGTATCGCGAGGCGGACGGCCAGCGCGTGATGCAGCGGGAAGAAATCGGGATTCGCGTCGATCTCGGCCGCGGCCCGGCCCGCGCGACCGTGTGGACGTGCGATCTTTCGCACGAGTACGTGTCCATCAACGCCGATTACAGGTCATGACGTGAACGCCGCCGCGCCGCCCCAAGGCGCGAATTGCGCCCCCTCTCGGGG
>CATPAO010000378.1 GCA_955652025.1 Casimicrobiaceae bacterium | reverse complement strand
CTCGAGGCCGGCCAGCGCGAGCACCGGCTGCGCCTCGTTACCGACAGCGTCGGGCTGCCGATCCTCTATTTCGATCGCCAGCTCAAGCTCCGTTTTGGCAACCGGCCCTTCGCCGACTGGATCGGCGTCGCGGCCGACCACCTGCTCGGCCATGGGCTCAAGGATTTTCTGCCGTCCGACGCATTCGACGAAATGAGTGGCCATCTCGAGCGCGTGTTCGAGGGCACGACCGTTTCGTACGAACGGCGCCAGCGCAGCATCGACGGCGAATTGCGCTGGGTACGGGTCACGCTGTTTCCCGACCGCGAGGTCAGCGGTCGCGTCGGCGGCGCGTTCGCGGTCTGGAACGATATCGAGGACGACGTCAGAGTGCGCGACGCATTGAAGGCGCAGGAATCGCAGATGCGCCTCTTCGCCGACAATATTCCCGGGCCGATCGCCTACCTCGACAAGAGCCTGCATTACACGTTCGTCAACCAGGCGTTCGCGAATCGCGTATGCAAGCCGCAGGACGAGATCTACGGCAAGTCGCCGTTCGAGGTGATGACGCCGGAGGTCGCGACCTTTCTGCGTCCGGTCCTGAAGCGCGCGCAGGCGGGCGAGCACGTCGAGTACGAGCGGGTCAGCCAAAGCGCGCAGGGACAGCGGCGCTGGATGCACGGCCGGATCGCGCCGGACCTGGATGCGGCGGGCAACGTGCGCGGGCTCTATTGCACCGAATACGACATCCACGATCTCAAGCAAACCGAGCAGGCGCTCGCGGCGCGCGAAGAGCAGCTACGCCTTTTCACCGATAACATTCCGGAGCCAGTCGTCTACCTCGACCAGGAGCACCGTTATGTTTTCGTCAATGAGTCGTTCCTGGTATTGACCGGACTCGCACGGGACGACGTCGTCGGCCGCACGGTCGAGGAGGTCGGCAGCCCCGAAACCGCGCTCGCGGCACCGGAGTTCGTCGCGCGCGCGTTGACCGGCGAGGCGGTCACGTACGAACGTCCCGCGATCGACGCCGACGGCCGCCCGCGCTGGCTCCGCGGCCGTATCGTCCCGGATCGCAAATTCGACGGCACGATCAAGGGCGTCTACGTCATCGCGCACGACATCTCCGACTTGAAGCAGATGCAGAACGCGCTGGCGGCGCGCGAAGGTCAGCTGCGGGCGATCATGGACGGCGTGCCGGCACCGGTCGCGTACATCGACCTCGAGGAACGCTGTCATTACGTCAACCGAACGTTCCTGCAGTATTTCGGACTGACGAGCGAGCAGGTCGCGCGAATGCGACTTCGCGACATCGTCGGCCATGGCATCTATCAGAGCGCGCAGGCAATGCTGACGCGTGCGCTGCACGGCGAGTCGACGGCGTTCGACCGGCTGGTACCGGGTGCCAACGGCGTGCGCCGATGGATGACGATCCGTGTCGTGCCCGACGCCGCGCCGTCGGGCGAGGTGCTGGGCGCCTTCGTGTTGATGAACGACATCCACGGACTCAAGCAGGCGCAGGAGGCGCTCCGCGCGTCGGAAGGCGAGCTGCGGCTCATCATGGACAACGTCCCCGCGCGCGTGTCGTACATCGATCGCGATTATCGCTTTCGCTTCCTGAACCGGCACAATGAGGAGTGGCTGGGCGCGAACCGCCGCGATCTCACCGGGCGTCGCGTCGCCGAGGTCGTGGGCGAAGCACGGTTTCGCCAGTTGCTGCCGCTGCTCGACCGGGTGTTGATCGGCGAGGAAGTCACGACCGAGGAGTTGCTCGAACAGCCGGACGGACAAAAGCGCTGGGAAGGCATCCACTACGCGCCGAACCGCGACGCCGAAGGCAACGTGATCGGCATCTACGCCGTGCACACCGACATCCACGAGGAGAAGCACAACGAGGAAGCGCTGCACCGCGCGAACTGGATGTTGTCGTCGCACATCAACAACACGCCTCTCGCGGTGATGGAATGGGATCGCGAGTTCCGGCTCGTCCGCTGGTCGCCGCAGGCGCAGAACATTTTCGGCTGGCGTCCCGACGAAGTGCTCGGTATGCCGATCACCGGCAATCCGCTGATCCACGCGTCCGATCGCGACGCGGTGGCGGGCCTGGTCGCACGCTTGATGAAAGGCGACGAACCGCGCGCCACCGGGTTAACCCGCAATCACCGCAAGGACGGCGACACGATCTGGTGCGAGTGGTATCACTCTGCATTGCTCGACGGAGAGGGACGCATCGTGTCGATCCTCTCGTTCGTGCAGGATGTCTCGGCGCGAATCCAGGCCGAAGAGCGAATGCAGAATTTGGCGACGCGCGACACGCTCACCGGACTGCCGAACCGGCTGATGCTGCACGAGCGGTTGGCGCAGGCAATCTCGAAGGCGAAGCGGGGCGCCCAGCGGGTCGGCGTGCTATTCATCGACCTGGACCGGTTCAAGAATGTCAACGACACGCTCGGCCACCGGATCGGCGACGAGCTCCTGAAGCACGTCACGCGGGCGTTGACGGGCGCCCTGCGCGAGACGGATTTGCTCGCGCGGTTGGGCGGCGACGAATTCATGGTGATCGTCGAGGACTTCGAGGATCCCGCAGTGCTGTCGCGGATCGCGCAAAAGTTGCTCGACGCGATCGCGCAGCCGTTCAAGATCGAGGATAACGACATTTTTGTCACCTCGTCGATCGGCATCTCGGTGTATCCGGACGACTCCGACGATCCGGACGAGCTGCTGAAGCACGCCGACGTCGCGATGTACCGCTCGAAGGAGCTCGGCCGCAACAAATATCAATTCCTCGACGCGAATCTGGCGGAACACCGGCTGAAACAACACACGCTGGAGACGGCATTGCGCGGCGCGTTGACGAACGGCACGTTGAAGCTGCACTACCAGCCGATCGTGAGAATCGCCGACCGCGCGATCGTCGGCGCCGAGGCGCTACTGCGTTGGAGCGACCCCGAGCATGGCAGCATCCCGCCGAAGGTCTTCATTCCGCTGGCCGAGGAATCGGGGCTCATTCACGCGTTGGGCGAGTGGGTGCTGAAGACCGCGGCCGCCCAATGCGTGGCGTGGCGCAAAGCCGGTATGCCGCTGACGATCTCGGTCAACCTGTCGGCGAAGCAGTTCTATCGCGAAGACTTGGCGCAGCGCATCTCCGAGATCGTGCGTGCCGAAGGCTGCGAGCCGTCGTGGATCGAGCTCGAAGTGACCGAGACGAGTCTCGTGCACGACATCGACGCGATCCGCAAAGTGCTGCATCGGCTGCGCGACGAGGGCTTCACCGTTGCCATCGACGATTTCGGCACCGGCTATTCGTCGCTGACGCATTTGAAGCACTTTCCGATCGACACGCTTAAGATCGACATCTCGTTCATCGCCGACCTCGAGACCGACCCCGGCGACGCCGCGATCACCGAGGCAATCATCGGACTCGCGCGCGGCCTCGGCCTTAAAGTCGTCGCCGAGGGCGTCGGCACGCGCGAACAGCTCGAATTTCTCGACGCCCGCGGCTGCCATTATTTTCAAGGCTATTGGGTCAGCAAGCCCCTACCGGCGGAAAGCTTCGTCGAGTTCGTCAGGCGCAAGCCCCACTAAGGCAATCGGAAGCGCTAGCGAACCGTCTGCAGCCACCCTTCGAGCGCGCGCGCGGCCATGGCGAACCCGCGCTCGAGCATCAGCAGATGCGCGAGCCCGGGCACGATCGTCGCCGCCACGCCGTGGTGCTTCGCCGTCGCCCGCACGTCGTCGGGCATGCAGATCCGGTCGCCCTCGGCGCCCAGCACGAACAGCGGCCGATGGTTCGCCACCGGCAGGGCCCAATGCAGCCGCAGTGACAAATCGAGCAATGCGCGCGGCGACTCCGCGTTTAAATGGTTCGCGACTTCGGCCAGGATTTCGGGCGCCACATCGGCGCTGAAGTAGAACGGCCGTAACGTTCCCAAGACTGCGGTCGAAAGCCGTCCCGGGTCGAGTCCGCTCATCTGCATCAGATATTCCGGGTTCTGTGTCGCGAGACGCGCGGCCATCGGCAGCAGGCCCGCCGGCGGCACCGGCGCAAGCAACGCCGCGCCACGCACCGGACGCTTGGCGACAATGCGCTCGACCACCGCCGCCCCCATCGAGTGCCCGATGAGGATCGGTGGCCCGCTCAATCCGCCCGCCACACGCTCGACGTCGGCCTCGTAGTCGTCGAGCGCCGCGGCAAACAGCGTCCCGCCGCCGCCGCTTGCGCCGTGCCCTCGCAAACTGAGCGCGTAGGCCGGATAGCCGCGTGCCGCGAACCAGGGCAAAAAATAGGGTTCCCAGCACCACGCGTCGCAATAGCCGCCGTGGACGAACAGAAGCGGTGGCTTGCGCGTCGCCGATGCCGGCAGGCGCCTGCGGATCTCAAGATGGGGCTCGGCATACATCAGTATCAGGTATCAGGAATCAGGAATCCGGAATCAGGAATCGGGAATCAGAGAAAGCACCCGAACGTACGCGACGCGCACAAGCAAAGACCAATCGCCATACCTAAGAACACGAGCTCGGACGCCGCGTGAGAAAATACCTGCGTGCGCGATCGCGTTCGATTTTTCTGATCCCTCATTCCTGACTTCCGATCCCTGATAATGCCAGATGGAACAAAAAGCACTGCCTACGACCCGACCTGCCGGCGTTGCGCGAGGCTCGCGCATTTTCTGGATGTTGTGCGCGCGGATCATCCGTCGTATTGGTGCAAGCCGGTCCCGCCGTTCGGCGACCCGGCGGCGCGCTTGGTGATCGTCGGGCTGGCCCCTGGCATGCACGGCGCGAATGCGAGCGGGCGGCCATTCACCGGCGACTACGCGGGCATCCTGCTCTACGAAACGCTGCACGCTTACGGCTATGCTTCATCGCCGCATTCGCGTGCGCGGAACGATCCGCTGACGCTCACCGATTGCCGGATCACCAACGCCGTCAAGTGCCTGCCGCCGGAAAACAAACCGGCGCCGGACGAGATCAAAATGTGCAACGGATACCTCCGCGCCGACCTCGTCGCGCTCCCCCGAGGCGCTGCATTGCTGGCGCTCGGGCGCATCGCGCACGATGCCGCGCTGCGCGCTCTTGCGCACGCGCCGGCCGTGTTCAAGTTCGCGCACGGCGCGCGGCATCCGTTGGCGAACGACGTCGCGCTGTTCGACAGCTATCACTGCAGCCGCTACAACACCAACACGCGACGTTTGACGGTGTCGATGTTTCGCGAAGTGTTCGACGCCATTGAAGCGCATCTGGGACGGTCGGCTACCGGGCGGACATGACCAAAGTCCCGAAACGATTCACGCATCGCGTTCACGCCGACGAAGGGGAGCCGCGCGCCTTCGATCCGCGCGAACTGCTCGCATCGCTGCCGCATTTGCCCGGCGTCTATCGAATGTTTGACGCCAAGGGCGCTGCGCTTTATGTCGGCAAAGCCGGTGACCTCAAAAAGCGAGTCTCGAGCTATTTCCAGAAGACCGGGCACGAGCCTCGCATCGCCGCGATGGTGGCGCAGGTCGCCAACGTGGAGACGACAGCCGTCCGGTCGGAGGGCGAGGCGCTCCTGCTCGAGAACAACCTGATCAAGGCGCTCGAGCCGCGGTACAACATCCTGTTTCGCGACGACAAGAGCTATCCGTACGTGTGCATGTCCGGCGACACGTTTCCGCAACTGCGCTTCCATCGCGGTGCGCTCGATCGCAAGCACCGGTATTTCGGCCCGTTCCCGAGCGCCGGCGCGGTCCGCGACGGTATCGCGCTCTTGCAGAAGGTGTTCCAGCTTCGCACCTGCGAGAACACGGTATTCGCGAACCGCTCGCGTCCGTGCATGCTCCACCAGATCCAGCGCTGCACGGCGCCTTGCGTCGGGCTCGTCAACGAAGCGGACTACGCGGAAGACGTTCACGGCGCGATGCTCTTCCTGCAGGGCAAGACCGGCGAAGTGCTGGCGCAACTCAAGGCACAGATGGACGAAGCAGCGCAAGCCTTGGCGTTCGAGCGAGCGGCGCGGATTCGCGACAAGATCCACCGGCTGCAGCAGCTTCAGTCCCGCCAATTTGTCGAGAGCGCGACCGCCGGCGATATCGACGTTGTCGCCGCCGCGGCGGAGCAGGGCGTGGTCGCCGTCAATCTCGTCATGATCCGCGGTGGGCGGCACGTCGGCGACCGTTCGTTCTTTCCGCAGCACGCCGATGCGTCGGCGCTCGGCGAGGTCGTGCCCGCGTTCCTTACGCAACACTATGTCGAACGGCCGGTGCCGCCGACGATCATCGCGCCGGATGCACGCGATCAAGAGGCAATGGCGGAGGTCTTTTCGGCGCAATCGGGCCGCAAGGTCGAGATCGTCGCCAATCCGGGCGGCGAGCGCCGCGTCTGGCTGACGATGGCGTCGCAGAATGCATCGCTCGCCATCCGCCAGCGCCTGGCGCAAAAGGCAACGCAAGAGGATCGACTTGCGGCACTGCAAGAGGCGCTCGGCCTGCCGCAGTCGGCGCAACGGATCGAATGCTTCGACGTGTCGCACACGATGGGCGAGGCCGCCGTCGCGTCGTGCGTGATCTTCGATCGTTTGTCGATGCAGACATCGGAGTATCGTCGCTTCAACGTGACGCCGGCACAGGCCGGCGACGACTACGCGGCGATGCGCGAAGCGTTGACGCGGCGCTGCGCCCGCATCGTGGCCGGTGACTTCCCGGCGCCGGACTTGCTGGTAATCGACGGTGGCAAGGGACAGGTGGCCGTCGCGGCGGAGGTGCTGGTCGAACAGGGCCTGCACACGACGCCGCTGATCGGCATCGCCAAAGGCCCGGAGCGCAAACCCGGACTGGAGGACATCGTGTTTCCGGACCGCGAGTCCGTATTGAACCTCCCGTCCGATCATCCGGGCTTGCATCTGTTACAGCAGATCCGCGACGAAGCGCATCGCTTCGCGATCCAGGGCCATCGTGCACGGCGCGGCAAGTCGCGTCTGACGTCGTCGCTGCAGGAGATCGAGGGCATCGGCGCAGCCCGGCGGCGCGCGTTGCTCGCGCATTTCGGCGGGTTGAAGGGCGTACAGTCGGCCAGCGCCGATGATTTGGCACGGGTACCCGGCATCAGCCGCGCGTTGGCGGAACGCATCTACGGACTCTTGCACTGATTCCGGCAGGCGTCGTCCGACGCGGTAAAATGGGTCGAGCCGGCCGCGCGACCCATGTGCGCGGCAACTGATCGATGCTCCCGAACATTCCAATCGCGCTGACGTGGCTGCGGATCGTACTGATCCCGGTTTTCGTGGCCGTGTATTACCTGCCCGACGCGTGGCTATCGCCGGCGGCGAAGAATTGGACGGCGATGACCGTATTCGCGGTGGCCGCCTTGACCGATTGGCTCGACGGCTATCTCGCGCGCAAACTCGTCGCGACGACTGCGTTCGGCGCGTTTTTGGATCCGGTAGCCGACAAGCTGATGGTCGCGGCGGCGCTGATTCTGCTCGTCGCGCTCAATCGCGCCGAAGCGTATCTCGCGATCATCATCAT
>CATPAO010000377.1 GCA_955652025.1 Casimicrobiaceae bacterium | reverse complement strand
TCCGATCCCACTACCGCCTCGAAGGGCGCATTCCACAAGCGGCCGGAAGCGAGCGTCGCTCCATAATGCGTGACGAGCGCTGTTTCGGTGCCAACGATACGAAAGCCGGCGTAACTGTCGCCGAGGCTCAAGGAAATCAGCTCCGCTACGCGCGAATCGCGCCGGAGCTTCTGCGCCTCGTCCAGCGGGATGTTGCCGGTGGGAACGTCCACGTGAAAAACGCCCGACAGGATCAGTTGCAGCGGACTCCCTTTGGCTCCCACCACGAGGTCGACGCCACGCGCATCGCGTGTCAGGCGCGTTTCGAGCTCGTGCGAGAGAATCAGCAACAGAGCGATCGTCGCGACGCCGAGCGTCAGCAACAGCAGGTTGAGCGCCGTGGCCAATCCGCTGCGCCGGATGTACGAAGCGCTGAGGCGGAACAGATTCATTCGGCGTCGAGTGGCGCGGCGCCGGGCCGCAGATCGAATCGCCGGGGAAACGCGTGGCGAATCCGGCCATCGTGCGATGCGACAACCAACGTCGCGCCGCACCGCGCGGCATGCGCTGTCAGTAGCGCGAGCGTCCGCTCGGCGTGCTCGTCGTCGAGGCTCGCCGTCGGCTCGTCCGCGATCAGGAGCGCCGGTCCGTTGACCACCGCGCGCGCGACCGCGACGCGTTGCGCCTGCCCCTGCGACAGCGTCGCAGGTTGCCGTCCGAGAAATTCTGTCATCCCCACCGATGCCAACGCTTCACGCGCGACCTGGGCATCGCTTCGTCGCCCGGCCAGATATTGGGCGAGCAGCAAGTTATCGAGCACCGAAAGGCCCGGCACGAGATGAAGCCGCTGCGGCACGAATCCGATCGTTCGCCCGCGCCATCGATCGAGCGTGCTTCCGTGCAACTCGCCGATGTCCTGGCCTGCAACGACGATCGTGCCGGCCGTCGGGCGCAACAAACCAGTCAGTAGCGCAAGCGCTGTGGACTTACCGCTGCCGGACGGACCCGCGAGCAACCACCGTTCGCCCGCCCGCGTTTCCCAGCGATCGATGCGCACAGCAATGGACGCGCCGTGCGATGCGTTTACTTGCAGGGACCATTCTGCTGCGGCCGTCCACCATCGCCGGCCCAACGCGTTCGATCTGCTCATCAGGGGCGGCGACGTCCTCGACCCGAGCCAGCGTCTGCGCGGTGTGCGCGACATCGGGATCCGCAACGGGGTGATCGAGGTCGTGCAGGCCGATATTCCCGCCGAGCGGGCGCTGAAAGTGATCAACGCCGCGGGCCGACTCGTGACACCGGGCCTCGTCGATCTGCATGCGCACACGTAGCCGTATGGCTCCGCGATCGGCATTGCTGCCGACGAGCTGGTCCCGTTCCAGGGAACCACGACCGCCGTGTCCGCCGGCGATGCAGGTGCGAACAACTTCGCGGGCTATCGGCGCGTTATCGTCGCGTCGACCCGCACACGGCTCTACGACCTCGCGCAGATCGAGCCCGCGGCGCGGACGGTCACGGAAAACGCCGACATCGCGTTGGGTATCAAGGTGCGCATGTCGGAGAACGTGAACGCGCAGCATGGCGTCGAGCCGCTCGAGCGCGCGATCAAGGCCTGCGAGACGTCGGGCATCGGCGCCAAGATCATGTGCCATATCGGCGGCGTCGAGACGCCGCAGCTCATGTCGCAGATCCTGGACCTGCTGCGGCGGCGGCAGCTTCGACCACACGGTGGCCGAGGCGGCGATGGCGCAGGGAGTGCTTCCCGATTCGATCTCGTCCGACCTGCACGTCTTTTCCGGCAACACGCCGGGCACGCCCTTCCTCACCTGGGTGATGAGCAAGTTCCTGAAGATGCGCTTCAGCCTCGACGACGTGGTGACCATGGCGACCGCCAACCCCGCGCGCGCGATCAACCGGCTGTCGAAGCTCGGGACGTTGCAGACCGTCGCGCCGGGCGACGTAACCATGCTCGAGATGGTCGAAGGTCCGGTAGAGCTCGTCGACACGCGCAACAACAAGCGTACCGCCAAGGTGTACGTCAAGCCGGTGCAGACCGTCGCGTCAGGCATCGCGCTCGGCCGGCCTTATTCGGCGCCGTTCAGCGTGCGCTGCGCCGGATTACGCGTTGGCCCGGCACCTCGCCTCGGGCGCAGGCAGCCATGCCGAGCGAGACGCGAAAGGCGCGTTGGTGCCTATCGCGTGGCCTGGATGTCCCGGTCGTTGAGCGGCTGGACGGGGCGCGCGTTCATGGGGTAGGCCTTCGCGAAGTGCGCAATCTCATCGGCCGAGACCTGCACCGGCGTTTTCAAAACGAACCAGGTCACGTCCTCGCTGCATGGCGGCGTCGTCAATGACCCGGCGTAGGTGTAATAGCCCTTGTTCGTCGGGAGCAAGTCCACCGCGTTGATCTTGACCGCGTCGACGGCGTTTTCCTTCCCTTTATCTTTCGGCAGGTTGTCCCATAGCGTCTTGATGAGCCGGTTTTCCTTACCGGTGTCGAGCAGGACGGCGACGACGGCGAGCTTGCCGCCTGGACCCCGGTGCACCAGGTGCGCAACCATGTCATGGGCCTTGCCGTCGATCTTCTCCTCGCTCGGTTTGTGGAAGTGGAACTGCACCAACTCGTACCCCTTTCCGTCGACGGTGACGAAGCTGCCGGGGGCGTAGTCGACTTGGATCGTGTGACCGTTGTCGATGATCTTGAGCGGCGAAGGCTTGTAGGCGAACAGCAGCGACGCCAAGTCGCCTTTCCGGGCACTGGCGTCCGGGATATCGATCGGAGACTGCGCTTGGCCCAGCTTGCACTGTGTGAAATCCTTTTCCAGAGTGCCCCACTTCGCCGGGCCGGTCGCGCCGCTGTAGCTCCAGTGGCCATCTTCCGCGCTGTAGACGGTGATCGTGGCGATCGACAGAACCGCGCCGACCACGAGGGCGAGACTGCGTGCGCCAAGGTGCCTCATGACGATCCTCCTTACGATTGCGGCTGTTGAGTGATTACCCGAAAGGCTTTCCCCGCCGCCCTGCTTGCCGCGGGCGTTGCCCGGCGGCTCGAGCGACGCGCACGCCTTAGGTTTGGTCAGTTGCATGCGCGGCAAGTTCGCAGCTTAATCAGAGCGGAGCCACCGGAATGCAAATCTCACACTCGAACGCTCCTGTCTCCGCGTCGCACGCCGTATCTTTCGGGTAGTACTCGAAACATGGACGGGCATCAAGCTGAAGTCCGCTGGAGGGCAACCAATCCCTTAGCAGGGAGGCCCAGGCTTCGCCCACCTGTTCGGCGCTACCATTGAAGGCAAGGACAGCGTACCGGCCGCCCGGAATGGTTGTCTTGAAAGCGCCTCCTGATGCAACGAAATCCGGCGCGACCTCCACGCAGGCATCGTACCGGCATTGCGGTGCCGCAGCGATGCTGGGGTCGTCGTGGCTGATGCCGTAGCGCGGCCGTTCAAGCAGGTTGTTCGTGACAGCCCATGGATAGTAAGCGTTCTGCCAGAACTGCGAGATGGACTCACCGTAGGGGCCAAGGTGGCGCAGATAGGCGACGGTCACGGGTGGCCGGTCAATGAGTTTCACATTCATGATTGCCTCCATGTTCGGGGTACGGGAGGCTTCATGTTCTGCCGAACGAATGGTCGGCGCCTGACTCATCTTGCTATTCACCTGACCAGGATTGCTATTCGTACGGCGCTGCGCGACCTGTTGCGTACGCCAAGCGGTGGGCGAGCAGCCGAACCTGCTCCTGAACGCGCGCGTAAACGCTTCGGCGGAACCAAAACCCGCCGATAACGCAGTGTTTAGAATCGTTGAGCGCGGTTGGGCCGCGAGCCGCATGGCCGCGACCTCAACACGCCGACGCCGCAGATAGTCACCGAACGTTTCGCCCATCCACGCAGCAAAGAGCCGGTGAAAATGGAACTGGGAAAAATGCGCGACCTCGGCCAAGGTGTAAAGGTCGAGCGGTTGATCCAGGTGCTCGTCAATGTATGCGACCACTCGATGCATTCGGTTTTCGTATTCCGAGCGGCCGTTTCGCGAAACCATGCGGCACCTACACGAGATGTTGGCGGCGAGTTTTCAAACCAGTCCCATGCGCCGCCGAAACAAATCGGGTCGCACCATCAACCGTAACAATCAAGCGCGATTCTTCGGATTGGGCGACGAGGTCGAGGACGTCATTCGATTTGCCTGTTCCGGCCGGCATCGACTCGGTCATCTCGCTCGCGCATGAGCCAATAGGCAATGCCAAGGGCCAGCATAATCGCGGCCAAGCCAAATAGCTGTGCTGCGTCCACACTACCAAGGTCGAGAACAATGAACTTTCGGGCAATCGCCAGAAGTGCGATAAGAAGCACGATCTTCGTTTGAATGATGCTTTGTTCGCGCTTTACGACATATTGGAGAGTGTGATTGCTCATGATCGGTCGAGACGAAAATAGTACGACCTAATCAAACGCCCGCCTTCGCAACTCAGCCCCAATCGCCTTACCCGCGGCCTCGAGCCGCGTGACCGCGTCGAACCTCCGCGGATCGCGCGGCGCATTGTCCGAGAAGCGGGCGCGCGCTCGAACCAGGAAGGCCGCAACGGCGTCCTGCAGTTCGACATTGAAGCAGCCGAGTTTCTGACGCCCGTAGCGGACGAAGTGCTGCGAGTTCCGGTTGAGACCGGTCGGACCGGTGCTGAGGGTCTTGCGCGCCATCGTCGCCTTCCTTGCCGAGCGGGGAATTCTACGCCGGACATCCGCCGATCACGAGGCACGCTTCCACACCGCAACGGCTACGATGATCGCGACGCAGATCGGCATCCAACCGATCATCGCGAGATCGCCCTCGTGATCATCCGCGCGCGGTGTGATTTTTCCGTCGATCTGAGTCTGATTCGTCCACGCGCAGGAAGGCAAGTCTCGCGTAGATTTTCGCGATGACCAGCAAATATATATCGACAACTGAGGCCGCCGAGCGCAACGGTGTCTCTCGTAGATTCATCCAACAGCTTTGCGCCGAGGGTCGAATCAGAGGAGCGATACACACCGCCCGCGATTGGCTCGTGCCTGAATCGTTTAAGTGGAAGGCACTGACTCGGGGACCCAAACCGAAGTCGGAGTCGAAGTAGGGGGCGCCATCACACGCTGTGCTTCCACACAAGGATCGCGACGCCAACTGCAATGATGGTTGCGTAGATCAACACGCGACCGAGCATGCCCCCGTCCCCGTCGGACGCTGCGACGCCGTTCGTCTCGACGTCGCGAGCGTCTAGCGCATTGAGGCCAACGCCCCCCGCTTCGCCGCTGTCAATGTCCGGCGCGCCGCCGAATTCGGCGAATATTTCTCGTTGATCCATCGCGCCCCCCACTACCCTGAAAAGCGATCGTAAGCAACAGGCGAGCCAGCGATGAAAGCATATGATTTCGTGAAACTATCCCCTTGTCATAACCGTGCAATGTAAATGTAGTCGACAACTGCCGACGGGTCGCCGAGGTAGTCGTTTCGCGCCGTGCGCCGCATGCCACGTCGTCGGCCGATGCGGTTCGAGCTGCAGATGTGTTCCCGGGCGTCGCCTTGTTTCTTCGTTCAGCTCGCGGGGGTATGATCAATACGCCACGATGGCGCCGCTGCGGCGAAAATCGCGCACAGTCAATCTGGATCTGCATTCGACGCAGATTCCTGACTCATCGACCGGTGACTAACCGCGCCCCACGGTACGCCCTCGGGCAATTTGGGGCGAGGCAAGGCGTGGCATGAGCTGCAATGCAGCACTCGGACGGCTCGGGTTTTTCGACTCGGGCCGTTCGTCTGTTAACGGTACGCTCGAGCGTTGCGCTCGCCCGATACACGGTGTGCGCCGACCGATCTACGGCCGTCGATCTTGCCCGCGAATCCGCATAATTGACCTGGGGACGAAATCGCTATGTCGATTTACGAGGGCCGCTCGGGTCTGATGGGTTATGACGACGTGCACCAGGTACCCGTTGCCAGCAACGCGGCGGTACCTGCGCCGTCGGCTGATTCGTCCGCCGGGTCGCGGGCCTGGTTGCGGTATCGCAAGACAAAGCCGATAGATCGTCTGCTGCCTATCAGCGACCGATGGATCGACCGACTGCCTCTCGACATGTACCCGAGCGCACTTGCGACGCAGTATCCCCGAATCGTCAATCTCATCGCGCTGCAATGGAACGACTCCCGCGCCTGCTGCGCATACTTTGATGAGCTTCTCGTTGACCGTCGCGGCGCGCGGCAAGGATTCCCACTCGGGGTTCGGCGCGAACTGCTGAGGCTTCGCGACCATTGGTGCATCCGGGAGCGCATGCCGAAGGCGTAGGACGGCAAGAATCCGATCCGCTCGGCGCTGGCGCGTTCGGCGGATAATGACGCCAATGCTCGTCGCGCTCGGCAAACCCCCGCTATTGCCGTACCCCTTGCGCCACCGCGTTCCGCGCACGGCCAAGTGGATCGGCGCGCGTTACGGGGTCAAACACGACTTGATCGTAGACCGCTACGCAGAGTGGGAAATCACTGGTCCGGCCGAGACTCGATCTCGCGCCGGTGCCGCCACGTTCAGCCCATCATCGAACCTGGTGCCGCGCGCAGACCATTTGCCGATCGAAGAGCCGCTGGAAGAACCACCGCCAGAGAAGCCGCCGGACGATGTTCCACCAGTCGAAGAGCCGCCACCCGTCGAAGACCAGCTCGAACGATTCTTGGCGCTGGTGTCCCTGCGATCGCCCATCGAATGACCGCTCTCAGTGGCTTCGCTGACCCGCCAATGTTGGCCGATTGAGACATTCGCGACTCTTCACGCCTTCTGCGCGACGTCGGTTGCCGATTGCACTGCTTGGCGAAACTTGATCGGGTCTGCGATATAGGGGATCGGGTCCATCGTCGAGCCTGTGCCAGTCACGATGACGGAGCCGTAGCCGAATATGCGTCCGCCGACTGACTGTTCAACGCGAATGCTTTCCACCTTCGCGAGGTTGAGTTCGATTGTGCTCCGTCGGATCAATCCAAATTTCGCGATGACGCGGCGGTTTGTGACGGCGAGCTCAGTGGAGTTTCGGCGAATCAAACCGGCGAGAACCCAAACCAGGCCGAGCGCGGAGACGATTAGGCCGACAGGTCCAACTCCGACTACGGATACGCCGCCGATCAAAATCAATAAGGTCCCGCCGATTAGGGACGCCAGGATCGAAAACAGACTCACCTTCCCTATGTAGAGGACGTGCTCACCCGGTCCGACAATGGTTTCGACGTAGCTTGCCACTTGATCGCCCCCTTGGTCTGTTGAAGCGCGCGTATAGCAGAGATTATCCTGCCCGCAGCTTCGTTGTCGGAACCTTGCCGATGAGCGGTCGAGCGGCATGCAACGGCGCGGGAACAGAAGCACCAACGAAGAGCCGCCTATCGAGGACGACCCATCGATTTTGGGCCAACTCGACCGATTCGATCGGATGGTCGTCGTCCGGCGGACTCAGGGTTCCCGTCCGGCGCTGGTGCCGAAGGTAGTGACGTGCCCCGAGCGCAGTAGCCACCGCAAGCGGTAATCCAACGTCAGCGCGCACAAATGTGGGCGGCAACGCTAACCGATTGCTGCATCTGACCAGATTCGGCCAGCGAAACCAACGATGACGCGCATCGAAGCGAGAGCGACGGGCAACATTACGCAAACTGCTCCGTCACAACGCCACTTTCTTTCGGCGCAGCGGAAGTACATTTCCTATCACGTCGCCGTTAACTCCGTCGCCTGCTTGATGTTGCTTGCGTAATGCGCGGCGGACTTTGGCGAACGTCTTTCGTAAATCGGTTTCCGCACTGTTGGTGTATCGAAACGATGGATCAAGAATGGACTTCATCTGGCCTCTCTGCTGATGTTGTACGGTACGTGGCTCCTTCCAACTGCTCATTCGGTTCATGTAGCAAGGGGCGTTCCACCACCGACCCTACCTGGGACGGTCAGAAAGTCGCTCAATCGCTGTCCGACACAAAGTTCCGGCGCTGCGAGGTCGGGATCGGGCGCGCTTATAGGCGCAACTCCTACACCGCTTTCGGCCGCCGACGGATCGCGAAGGTTTCGCAATGCCCGTAAGGTGACGTAGTCGGAATCGGAGAACAACCGCGCGGGAGACCTAACCATGCTTCGCACATATCGTTTTCTAACGGCGATCATCGCTCTTGTCGGTATGGTCGCCGTTGTTGGTCCTACCTTTGCCAAGACCCACCAGCACCACTCCGGGGAGCAACTGCTTGGCAGTCAAATCAAAACCGACGGCGAGCACGCCATCCACAAGGTCGGCGACCACACCGTTGCCGTTCAGGTCACCAATGGGAAAGTCGCGGGACTGCACGTAAAGCATGCCAAGAAGGGGGATGTGCCGGTCAAGAAGTACAAGACCAAAAAGAAAATGGCGCAGACGGACGGAATTCATTATGCGTCGTTGACACTGGTTCAGTATCAGGACTTGGGCACGACGTACATCGGCTAC
>CATPAO010000376.1 GCA_955652025.1 Casimicrobiaceae bacterium | reverse complement strand
CCCTTCACCCGCTCCAATCCCTTACGCCGCGCGCGCTTGCGACGCGCTGGAAAAGCGCCCGCGTCCCGCGGCCTTCGCCTGATACAGCTTGCGGTCGGCGCGCGCGACCAGCGATTGCGCCGATTCCAATCCGCGTGGGCTGAAGCCGACGCCGATGCTGGTTCCCACGTGCAGCGGCTTGCCGTCGATGTCGAACGGCGCCCGGATCGCATCGACAATGTGCGCGGCGACGGCCTCGGCGCGGCCGATGTTGTCGACGTCGGAAAGCAGAATGGCGAATTCGTCGCCGGAGAGCCGCGCGACGGTGTCGGTCGTGCGAGTCGATCGGCGGAGCCGCGCCGCGAACTCGACAAGGACGGCGTCGCCCGCCGCATGTCCGTTCGCGTCGTTGACCTGCTTGAAGTGGTCGATGTCGAGGAACAGGACGCCCACGCCGGCGCGGTCGCGGCGCGCGCGCGCCATCGCCTGCTCGAGCCGCTCGAAGAACAGCGTGCGATTGGGCAAGCCCGTCAGGACGTCGTTTTCGGCCCGGCTACGCAGTTGCGCCTCGACCACCTTCTGCTCCGAGATGTCGCGCGCAGTGACGGAGACGCCGTCGCCGAGCTTGACCGCCTGATGGGCAACCCAGGACGCCGCGACGTCGTCACCGGAGGTTCGAAATTCCTCCGACAGCGCCTCACCGGTCGTGACGATCCGCCGGTAGCGCTCGAGGAAAAAGGCGGCCTGCGCGGCGGGCAGCACTTCGCGGAGCGTCCTGCCGACTACGTCCTCGCTCGGACGGCCGATCAGCACTTCGCCGCTCACATTCAGGTAGCGGATTCGGAAATCATCGATCGCGTTGTCGCGATTGCGCACCGCGTCCATGATGAAGTAGGCGTCGAGGCTCGATTCCGCGGCCGACTTGAACTGCATGGCGACGCGCGAGGCTTCCTCGCGCGCGGTGTGCAGCGCATCGGTCAGCGGCTCCAGCCGGCGGCGCAGCAAGTACACGCCGGCCGCGACCAGCGCGAACAGCAGCAACATCGCGTAGCCGAACCGTTTGCCGAGCGGATAGTTGATCTCGGCGGCATCCATTTTGATCACCATGCCGAGTCCGGTGAATCCGACCGGTCCGTACGCGGCCAGCACGCGTTGATTGCGGAAATCCAGCATTTCGCTAACGCCGACCTCGTGATCGAGCGCGAGCGTCATCGGCACCGGTATTTCCCGCGTTTTGCGCAGATCGCGCGAACCGAGCGAATTGGAGCGGTGTGGAAAGCAGATCAATTCGTTGGCGACCGCCGAACACAGCGCCATCTCTCCGGTGTCGCCCCAGGCATCCGCCTCCAGCGTGAGCCGCGTCAACTCGGGGAAGGCCTCTTCCGCCACGGCGAAGCCGATCGGCCCCTTGTCGTCGCGGATCGGAATGCGCGTGCGAAGGAAATAGCCGTCTCTCCAAATAAGCTCCGTGTGGTAAGCGCCGATGAGCGGTATCGTGAGCTTGGAATCGGCGATGAATGTGCCGAAGGAGATCGGAGGGTAACCGTCCAATTCGTAGCGCCAGCCGGAAAAGCCGGCCTTGGCGAACGATTCCGCGAATGCCGTGAGTGTCGCCTGGCGCTCGGCAAGCGTACCGGCGCGCCTATCCGGCGCCGCAAGCACCGCCGGCAGCGCTCGCGTCGCCGCGTAACTGACTTGCTCGATGTGCTGCCGGATCGCGTACTCGAGGAACGCGCGCCGCTCGCGCGACATCCGCGCGACATTGTCGTGCGCCGCGTTCTGATATTCGTATTGCGCCAGCGCAAACGTCGAAATGCCGGCGACGATGGCGATCAACGAAAGCACCCACACCGCGGTGAAAAAGATCCGGCGGCCCTCATCGCGCCCGTCGGAGCGCGCCGTCGGCTGGGCGCGGCGCGACAGGGCGCGCCGCAGGCCGAGTCCGAGCACAACGAGCCCGAATGCCGCGGCCGGCGGCATTGGCGACTCGACGGGCCAGCTCACGAGAAATTCGGCGTGCCCCAGATAGCCCGCGAGAGACAGGGCGCCAAACAATGCGACGACGATCGCGGCAGCGGCGACCGCGTAAGAGATTCGTCGATCGCTCGTGCGCGGCAAGGCAATAAGCCCACCACCGACGAGGATCAGGCAGGCGCAGACCGACGACGCCGGGCGGCCAGGCGTGGCGCCGGTGAGCCCCAACGCCCGATGCAATGCGGGCAGATCGATGCCGAGGCTAAGCCCAAACAGATTTTCGAGGGCACCGACGACGCCGACGAGCGCGATCGACGCGCCGAGCAGGATGGACCCGATCGGGGATAGGCGTCCGATGCCTTCGAACCCGAGCGCGAGTCCGCCCAACAGCATTGCGGCGGCAACGGCAAGACACGTCGCCGGCGTATCGGCGAGCGGCCGGATCAGCGCCGGCAGATGCCACGCGTAACCGACGATGGCGAGCCCACCGGTCAATGCGGCGCAAGACGCCAGCGCGACGACGAACGCGTCGACGCGGCGGTTCGCAAGGGCTGCCTCGAGTGTCGTCAAAGCCATTCCATTGGGAGCGTCGACGGTTTCGGGGCGGGTTGCGCCCGTCCGCGACCGGTCTTCCCGTTTTTTGTCGCCGCTTTGGCGGCTCACCCGGGTACGGGCAAGGTCTATGCCAATGGCATTGTCCAACCGGGCCGGGGCGGAGATAGGTTGGATGGCCGTCCGGCGATGGCCGCGCTGAACCGACCGGACGATAATGCCGGCGGCGGTCGCCGCCGCAGATTTCCGCGCCTACGGCCGCAGATACGCCCAGCCCTGCTGCTGGCGCTGCATGATCTCGACGACGCCGGCGCCGACATAGCCGATGCGGTCCAGCATGTCGGCCTTGACGAGCTTTTGCGCGTGCATCGTGTTTTCGCAGGCGACGATCTTCACACCGGCGCCGAGCGCGTCGCCGACCCGATTGGCGACGATCGATTCGGACTTCAGCATGCCGATGCCGGGCCCGTACGCAACGATCTCGATTTCGACATTCGCGGCGCCCAAGTCCGATTGCAGGTTGCGCGCATTGTTGAGCGCGAGATTCCATTTCGCCGGATCGGCGTCGCTTACTTGCACGACGACGCGGTTCTGCGGCGGCGCAGCCTGTTGCGCATTGGCGACGCCGGCGAGCGCGACCGCCGCGACGATCATCCAACGGGACATTTCGCGCGCGAACATCGACGTCTCCTCGAGTGAAACAAATGTGGCCCGGCCCGTTGCCGCGCCGCGTTGCAGCATTATGCGATGCCGCGTCGGGGCCGTCGATGCATGCGGGAATATTCACCTTGACACTCCGCCGAGCCGATCCGCGTCTGCGAAGCGGGGAGAGTGGTTCGATGCAAGCGCCGCGCGTCCCGACGTCTGCGATCTTGTTCATCATGGGCTCGACGCTTTGCTTTTCGTTGCTCGATTCCATCGTCAAGGACTTGGCACCCCAGTACCCGGTTGCGCTATTGGTGTGGGCGCGCTGGAGTTTTCAGGCGTTGGCGACAGCGCTGTGGCTCGCGCCGCGCATGAAGCTCGATCTCGTCAGATCGCCGCGGCCGAAGGTGCAAATCGCGCGCGGTCTTGATCATCGTCTGCTCGGCATTGCTGTTCATGACGGCGCTCAAATACCTGCCGCTCGCCGACGCGACCGCGCTCAACTATTCCCACATCGTGCTGATCTGCACTGGCGGGCTCCTGGGGACGCTCGGCCATTTCCTGTTCATCCTGGCATTCCAGCGCGCGCCGGCATCGGCGCTCTCACCGTTCACGTACATGCAACTCGTGTGGGCGACCCTGATCGGCTGGGCGGTGTTCGCGGAGTTCCCCGACGGCTTTGCGCTGGCCGGCATGGCGTTGATCGCCGGCAGCGGACTCCTGATCGCCATCGACGAGCGGAAGCGGCCGTCCGTCCCGGTGCGGGTGCGATTGGCGGAGCCGTCGGCAGTCGATTAGGCCTAAGGAACCCGGCGGCGGCAAAATTCGCTATCGTTTCGACTTTTGTCGGGAGAAAGCGAATGGACAAGCCACGGATCGGCTTCGTCGGTGTGGGGCTCATGGGCCACGGCATCGCGAAGAATCTGGTGACCAAGGGTTATCCGGTGACGGTGCGCGCGCACCGGAATCGCGCGCCGGTCGAAGACTTGCTCGCGAAGGGCGCGAAGGAAGCGAAGACCAACGCCGACCTCGCGCGCGACGCCGACATCGTTTTCTTCTGCGTCACCGGCGCGCCGCAGGTCGAGGAAATCGTGTTCGGCACCGACGGCATCGCCGCCGGCGCGCGCAAGGGCGGAATCGTCGTCGATCTGTCGACCAGCGAACCGGCGACGACGACCAAAATGCGCGAGGCGCTCGCCGCGCAGGGCGTACGTTTCATCGACGCGCCGCTCGCACGAACGCCGGTCGAAGCGGAGCAGGGACGCCTCAACATCATGGTCGGCGCCGATGACGCGACGTTCGCGGAATTGCGACCTGTGTTGGCCGCGTTCTGCGAGAACATCTTCCATGCCGGACCGGCCGGCCACGGTCTGATCCTCAAGCTGATCAACAACTTCGTCGCGCAGGCGATTTGCACCGCCACCGCCGAGGCCTGCGCCGCGGCGGCGAAGTCCGGGCTCTCGATCAAGAAGCTCCACGAAGTGATTTCCGCCGGCGCGGTGAACTCCGGCCTGTTCCAGATGATCGTCGGCAAGATGCTCGAGAGCGGCGACCTGTCCGGCCTCAAGTTCACGCTCGTCAACGCGGCGAAGGATCTGCGTTATTACACGCATTTCACGGAGTCGATGATGTTGCCGTCGCCGATCGGCGAGGCGGTGCACCAGAGCCTCATCACGGCCAACGCGCTCGGCTTCGGCGACAAATACGTGCCGTCGCTGATCGAGGCGCAGGAAAGGCTGGCCGGCGTCAAAATCGTTCCGCGATGACATGGCGACAGCGCAGTACGCCGAGTATCTCGAGTTCGCCCGTCACGTTGCGGAGGCCGCGGGCGCGGCAATTCTGCCCCACTTCCGAGAAGTCATTGCGGTCGAAGACAAGGGCGGCGCGCGCGAGTACAACCCGGTCACCGAGGCGGATCGCGCTGCCGAGGCGGTGATCCGTGCCGAGATTGCGCGCGCCTATCCGACGCACGGCATCTTCGGCGAGGAGCACGGCCGCGTGCAGGGGGCCTCGCCGTTCACGTGGGTGATCGATCCGATCGACGGCACGAAGAGCTTCATCCTCGGGCAATTGCATTGGGGTACGTTGATCGCGCTTAACGATGGCACGCGAGCGGTCGCCGGCGTCATGCACCAACCGTTCGTCGGCGAGACGTTCGCCGGCGCGATCGGCGCCTCCGCGTACTGGCGGCGCGGCGCGGCGCGACGGGATCTCCGAACGCGTGCCTGCGCCCGCGTCGAGGAGGCGATCGTCGCGACGACCGATCCGCGGCACTTTCAGAGCGCGCGACAACGGGATGCGTATCGCGTCGCGACCGACGGCGCGCGCCTCGTCCGCTACGGCGGTGATTGCTATTGCTACACACAACTCGCGATGGGGCTGACCGACATCGTCATCGAGACCGGCCTGCAACCGTACGACGTGCAGGCGCTGATTCCGCTCATCGAGGCCGCGGGCGGCGTGATCACCGATTGGCAAGGCGGCCGCTGCGACGATGGCGGCGACGTACTGGCGTGCGGTGATCCGACGCTGCACGCGGCGCTGCTCGACGGGATCGCCGCCGCATGAACTTGTTGGTGCTGGGTGGAACCCGGTTTCTCGGCCGCCATGTCGTCGATGCGGCGCACGCCCGCGGACATCACGTCAGCGTGTTCACGCGCGGAAGGAACGCGGTGCCGTGGGGCCCGCGTGTCTCGGCGCACGTCGGCGATCGCGATCCCGCCATCGCGCCCGGGCTTGCCGCGCTCGAGCGGGGAAGCTTTGACGCCGTCGTCGACACGAGCGGCTACGTGCCGCGCGCGGTGGGCGCGTCGGCGGCACTGCTTGCACCGCGCGTCGCGCGCTATCTATTCGTGTCGTCGGTGTCGGTCTACGCCGATGCGTCACGGCCCGGTCTCGACGAAACGGCGCAAGTCGCCATGCTCGCCGACCCGTCGACCGAGGAAATCCTCGCGTATTACGGCGCGCTCAAGGCCGCGTGCGAAACGGCGGTGACGCAATCCTTCGGCGCGCGCGCCACGCACGTCCGCCCGGGGTTGATCGTCGGTCCGTACGACGCGACGGATCGCTTCGGCTACTGGGTCGCGCGTTTTCTGCATCCGGCGCTGCTGGGTGCGCGGCCGGCGCGCGCCGTCGTGCCGGCGCCGCGCGAACGGCCGATCCAGTTCGTCGATGCGCGCGACCTCGCGACATGGATCGTCGAGCTTCTCGAGCGAGACATCGGCGGCACGTTCAATGCCGCGAGCCCCATGGGCCAGTGG
>CATPAO010000375.1 GCA_955652025.1 Casimicrobiaceae bacterium | reverse complement strand
CTGCAGCTCGAAATAGCCGCGCGCGATCGTCTTACGCTCCTCGGGCGTCTTGCCGATGCCGCACAGCTCGAGATCGTCCTCGATGTCCTTGACACCGCCGCCCCAGCTCATGTTGACGACGCGCACACCGTTCTTCCTCATGAAATCGACGTACGTCTGCATGTTGCGCGCGTCGCGCTCGGCCAGCGCCTGCGACGGGCACGGGTCGGGACGAAGCGTGTGACCGAACTCGATCCGCGCCACGACGAGCCGCGCATAGGGATTACCGGCGACCGCGATACCGGCGACGTGCGTGCCGTGCATCCAATTGCCCGCAAGATTGATTTCCTCGATCGTGCTTCTGTACTCATCGGGCTTGAGCGTCGAGAGGAAGCGCTTCACTTCGCTCGCCTCCGGGCTGTCGATGTTCGACCGCAGGTCGGAGAATCCTTTGAGCCGCGACTTGAGCTGCGGGACGCGGCTCTTCAGGTCGGCAGGGATCGCCTGCAGCTCTCCGCTGGCGGGGTTCGAGTACTTGTCGAACGCGATCACCGCGTTCTTGCCGTCCGCCGCCTTCACCACGTGGTCCGGAAACAGCGCCGTGTCGACGCCGCTGTCCCAGATCGCGACGTTGACCGGTTTGCTCGCCTTGCCGGGTGGAAGCACGATGTCGCGCGCCGCCCAGATGTCGGGCTTGTCGACCTTGTGGGCGCTAAGATAAGTGCTGTACGTCCCGACGAGGGTTTCCTTGAGTGGAAGGACCGCGACGATGCGGTATTTCGCGTTGACGAGCGCCGGCGCGAGCTCGGAGCTCAACGCGCCCGCCTTGTCGACTGTCGGCTGCATCGCTTCGCGGATGTAACCCAACGCCAGCGCCTCGCTGACGATTTCCGCGCTTGCCTTGCCTTCCTTGACTTCGTTCTGGACGATGTCGTAGGGCATGCCGTTGAGCTCGGCGGCGATCGCGCGGTTGACTTCGTTCTTGTATACATCCGACGTGCGGTTGCCGGCCTTGCGCTCCGCGGCGATCATCGCGCGGATCGTCATCCCCGACAGCAGCTTGTCGGCGGGCTTCTCTTCCAGCTCGCGCACGCGCGCCGTGCCCTTCAGCGCTTCGTCGTAACGACCTTCGAGATAATCGAGGCGGACGAGCACGCCGAGGAGCTGCCGGTGCGTCGCTTTGTCGGCGATGTCATATTGCGCGAGCACCGACTCGGTGTCGCGGCGAAGCTCGCGCGAGAACGCCTTGAACTTCGCGTCGTCACGGACGATCTCGTCCAGCTTGCCATCGACCTTGTAGCTGAATCGCGGTAGGTCCGCGGCCTTTTCGATGCGCTTCTTGTCCTGCGCCGCGACGCCACCGGCAACGGTGAGCGCGAGCAGGCACGTGAGTAGTTTTCCGATCACGGCAGGAACCTCCCGAAAGGTGACGGCGCCACTGTAGCGGGGTCCGGTTAACCGAACCTTAAGCGCGCGGATTCCGCGGTGGGCAGGGCGCCGAAAGCAGGCCGCAGTTTACGCCGCTGAAGTAGCCATCGCGGCGATAGTCGACGAAATGCGGCCGGTGCGGATAAAGCGCGGCAAAGCTCAGCCGGACCGACCCCCGACGACGCGCGGCAAGCCCGCCAGATCGCGCGCGGATTCGATGTCGGTGAAGCCCGCAGCGGCGAACATCGCCCTGACGCGCTCCGCCTGATCGTAGCCGTGCTCGACCACGAGAAAGCCGCCCGGCAGCAGGCGTCCCCGCGCGCCGGCGACGATCGTGGCGAGCGACGACAATCCGTCGCCGCCGGACGTCAGCGCGACTCTCGGCTCGAACCGCACGTCGCCTTGGCCGAGATGACGATCGGTTGCGCCGATGTAGGGCGGATTGCTGACGATCAGATCGAACGCGGGACTCGCGGGGTCCCACCCGGCATACCAGTCGGCGAGCATGAATTCGACACTGAAGACGCCGAGCCGCCGTGCGTTGGCGCGCGCGACGCGGAGCGCCGCTTCGCTCACATCGGTGGCAACGATGCTTGCCGACGGCCGCTCGCGAGCCAGCGCCAGGGCGATCGCGCCCGACCCGGTGCCGAGCTCGAGAATCCGCACCGGACCCTCGGCCGTGACGCGCTTCAGCGCCTGTCCCACCACCGTTTCCGTTTCGGGACGCGGAATCAGGACGTTCGGCGTCACGATCAGCGACAGCCCCCAGAACTCGCGGAAACCGGTCAAGTACGCGACCGGCTCGCCATCGCGGCGCCGTTTCGCGAGGGCGAAAAAGCGCTCCGCCTCCCCCGGCGATAGCGCACGGGTCCCGTGCGCAACGAGCCAGGCGCGGTCCCTCTGCAGTGTAAAAGCGAGCAGCACCTGTGCATCGATCGGAACGAGTCCGCTTCGTGCAAGAACCTGCGCGATCGTCGGCGGGGTCACTGACGCTCCGCCGCGAAAAGACGCAGCCGCTTGCCGTAATAGTGCCCATACCCGACGTCGGCGAGACCGGCTTTCATCAGCACCCGCTGCGACGCGTGATTATCGCGATGGGTGACGCCGATCACGCGTTTGAGACCGAGATCGTCGAAGCCGTAACGAACGAGCTCCGTCGCGCCTTCGGTCGCGAAACCGAGTCCCCATGCTTCACGGAGCAACCGATAGCCGACCTCGACGTCGCACGTGGGCGGGCAATACTTGAGCGCGAACCAGCCGATGAATGCGCCGGTGTCGCGCCGTGATGCGTGCCAGACACCGAGACCGTAGTAATCGCGACACAGCGCCGCCGCGCGGGCGAGCGACGCCACAACGTCGGCTCGCGTCGACGTCTTGCCGCTCGTGTATTTCATGACCTGCGGATCGCCGTCGAGACGGAACAAGTCGTCGAAGTCGCCGGGCGCGAATTCTCGGAGATCGATCCGCAATGTTTGCATCCAAGGCTGTTTCACGCGCCCCTCACCGCGGCCCTCTCCCCCGCCAAGGGCGCGCGAGGATACGCCGACGCGTTCCCTCTCCCCGCGCGCGGGAAGGGGTTGAGGTGAGGGGACGATTCAACGCGCCTCCCCCGCCAGCGCGGCGAGTTGCTCGGCCTGGAATTCCTGCGCGAGGGCGGTGACGATTTCGTCGAGATCGCCGTCCATGATCGCGTCGATTTTGTAGAGCGTCAGGTTGATCCGGTGATCCGTGACGCGGCCCTGCGGAAAATTGTAGGTGCGGATGCGCTCGCTTCGATCGCCCGAGCCGATCAGGCTCTTGCGCTGCGCCGCCTCCTTTTGCTGCCGCTCCTGCCGTTCCTTTTCCCCCAACCGCGACGCGAGCACCGACATCGCCTGCGCGCGATTGCGATGCTGCGAGCGGTCGTCCTGGCATTCGACGACGATGCCGGTCGGCAGATGCGTGATGCGCACCGCCGAATCGGTTTTGTTCACATGCTGACCACCCGCGCCCGACGCGCGAAACGTGTCGATTCGCAGATCGGCAGGATTGATCGAGACGTCGGCGACGGGGTCGGCTTCGGGAAGCACGGCGACCGTGCACGCCGACGTGTGGATCCGTCCTTGCGCCTCGGTCGCGGGCACGCGCTGGACGCGATGGCCGCCCGATTCGAACTTGAGCTTGGCGTAAACGCCCGCGCCGGCAATACGCGCGATCATTTCCTTGTAGCCGCCCAAGTCGGAAGGTGAAGCCGAGACGATCTCCACCTTCCAGCGTTTACGCTCGGCGTAGCGCGCATACATCCGGAACAGCTCGCCGGCGAACAGTGCCGATTCGTCCCCCCCGGTCCCGGCGCGAATTTCCAGGAAGACATTCCGTTCGTCGCTGGGATCCTTGGGCAACAGCATCGACTGCAATTCCTCGCCGATCCGATCGATGCGCGACTGCGCACCGGCGCGCTCCTCATCGGCGAGCGCCCGCATCTCCGGATCGTGGCCGAATGCGGCCGCCGCGGCGAGGTCGGCTTCGGCCTGCATGTAGTCGCGAAACCGCGCGACGACGGGATCGATCTCGGCGTGTTCCTTGGAGAGCGAACGGTAGCGATCCATGTCGCGCGTGGCGTCCTCCGCCGCCAGCAGATGATCGAGCTCGGCGAGCCGCATCGCGAGCTGATCGATCTTGGTTCGAAGCGAAGATTTCATGGGTCGGAGAGCAATTCTAATTTCGAGCAGGCGATTGAAAAGGTACCGTCGTCCCCGCGAAGGCCGGGACCCAGTGGCTTTCGAGGACCGGCGCTGGGGCCCCGCGACCGTGCCGCCGCGAAAGCGGGGGTGAGGACGACGGCGAGATGTGCGCCGCTACGACTCGCCGGACGGCGGGTCGGGGAGCTGATACACGCGTTGCAACAGCGCGATCAACTCGGCGCGTTCGGCGTCGCCGGCCCCATTGAGCGCGGCCAACGGCGCGTGCAGCAACTTATTGGTGAGACCGCGCGCGAGCGCGGCGAGCGCCTGCTCCGGCGACGCGCCGCCCGCGAGCAACCGCCGGGCGCGATCGAGCTCCGCCGCCCGCAGCGCATCGTAATGGTCGGACAGCGCAGCGATCGTTGGCACCACGTTGCGCCCTTCCAGCCAGCGCAGGAAATGCTCGGTTTGCAACGCGATCATCTGTTCCGCCTGCACCACCGCCTCGCGGCGTATCTGCAGGTTGTCCTTGACGATCTCGGAGAGGTCGTCGACGGTGTAGAGAAACACGTCCGGCAGCGCGCTCGCCTCGGCCTCGACGTCGCGCGGCACGGCGAGATCGACGATGAAGATCGGCGCGTGCCGGCGCTGCTTGATCACGCGCTCGAGGAGCCCCTTGCCGATGATCGGCAGCGTGCTCGCCGTGCAGGTGACGATGATGTCGAATTGCGGCAGACGCTCGGGCAGCTCGTTCAGCGTGATCGCCTCCGCGTGAAAGCGATCGGCAAGCTTCTCGCCGCGCTCCATCGTGCGGTTCGACACGGTGATCGACTTCGGCTTTTTCGCGGCGAAATGCGTCGCGGCGAGCTCGATCATTTCGCCGGCGCCGATTAACAGCAGTCGCTGGTCGGCGAGCGACGGGAAAATTCGCTCGGCGAGCTTCACCGCGGCCGCCGCCATCGAGATGGAGGCGCTGCCGATGTCGGTCTGCGTGCGCACGTCCTTGGCCACCGCGAACGTGCGCTGGAACAGCCGATTCAACACGAGGCCGAGCGATCCCGCGGCCTCTGCCGAGCGCACCGCCTGCTTCATCTGGCCCAGGATCTGCGGCTCACCCAGGACGACCGAATCCAAGCCGCTCGCCACGCGGAACGCATGCGTGACCGCCTGGTCGCGCGGCAGCGTGTACGTGTACGGCGCGAGCGCGTCGCGCGACAAGTGTTGAACGCCCTCCAGCCAGTGCGCGACCGCTTGCGGGTCGTCGCCGTGGAAATACACCTCGGTGCGATGGCACGTCGAGAGGATCGCCGCTTCCTTCACACGCCGCGCACCGATCAGGTCGCGGAGCGCGTCCGACAGCGTGTCCGGCGCGAACGCCACCCGCTCCCGCACGTCGAGCGGCGCCGTGGTGTGGTTGAGTCCGAGCGTGTAGAGCGACATGGTTGCGAGCGATTACGGTCGAGGGCCGCGACCGGATGCACGGAGCGAGACGTCACGCGGCTCGACTCGCGTCATTCTACCGCAGCCTCTGTCGTTAGTCGTCAGCAACACCTTGATTTCGGTCAATAAAGGCGCGGCGGTCGTCATGCCTTGATGAATTCCTGCCGCCCGCCGAGCCAGCGTTCGAGATGCGCCGCCGCCGCGGCGGGATCTTTCTGCAGCAGCTCGTCGGCGCCATCCCGCGCCTGCTCGATCAGCGCGACATCGCGCTCGAGGTCGGCAAAGCGCAACAGCGGCACGCCCGACTGCCGCGCCCCCAGGAATTCACCCGGCCCGCGAATCAGCAAGTCCTGACGCGCGATCTCGAAGCCGTCGCTGTTCTCGTAAATGACCTTGAGCCGCTGCTTCGCGGTATCGGTGAGCGGCTCCTCGAACAACAGCACGCAGGTGCTTTCCGCGGACCCGCGTCCCACGCGGCCGCGCAGTTGATGCAATTGCGCGAGACCGAACCGTTCGGCGTGCTCGATCACCATGATCGACGCATTGGCGACGTCGACGCCGACCTCGATGACGGTCGTCGCGACCAGAACCTCAATCTCGCCGGCCGCGAACGCTTCCATCGTTTTCGCTTTTGCTTCGGGCTTCATCCGGCCATGGATCAGTCCGACGCGCAACCGGCCCTCGTACGCCGCGGTCAGCTCGGCGTGCAGCGCGACCGCGGTCTGCAGCTCGAGCTTTTCGGACTCCTCGATCAGCGGACAGACCCAGTACGCCTGCCGCCCGGCGGCGCAGCATTTGTCGACCCACTCGATGATCTCGGCGCGTCGCTTTTGATGGACGAGCCGCGTGACCACCGGCGTGCGTCCGGGCGGCATTTCGTCCAGCATCGAGACGTCGAGGTCGGCGTAAAACGTCATCGCCAACGTGCGTGGTATCGGCGTTGCGCTCATCATCAACTGATGCGCCTCTGCCATGCCCTTGCCGCGCAACGCGAGCCGCTGCGCGACGCCGAAGCGATGCTGCTCGTCGACAATCGCAAGCCCGAGATGCGACATCTCGACGCCTTCCTGAAACAGCGCATGCGTGCCGATGGCGAATGCCGCCACGCCGCTCGCGAGTCGTTCCGTCGCGGTTCTACGCACCTTCGCGGGTAGCGACCCGGAGAGCCACGCGATGTCCACGCCCAGTCCGTCGAGCCACGCGGCGAGCTTGCGGTAGTGCTGCTCGGCCAAGATTTCGGTCGGCGCCATGAACGCGACCTGTTTGCCGCTTTCGATCGCCTGCAGCGCGGCCAGTGCCGCGACGATCGTCTTGCCGGAGCCGACATCGCCCTGCAACAGCCGCTGCATCGGCGTCGTGCGCTTGAGATCGTGACTGATCTCGCGCCACACGTGCTGCTGCGCCCGCGTCAGCTTGAACGGCAGGCGACCGATCAGCTCCGCGGTGAGCTTGCCGGATCCGGTCAACACCGGCGCGCGACGCAGCGCGCGCGCCTTGCGATGCGCCTTCAACGATAACTGCTGCGCCAGCAATTCGTCGAACTTGAGCCGCGCCCATGCCGGGTGCGTGCGCGCGTCGAGGGCCTTTTGCGTGAGCGGCGAGAGCCGCGGCGGCGGGGTGTGCAGAAAGCGGACGGCGTCGCCGAATTTCCAGAGCTTCCGGCGCCGAGTGAATTCTTCCGGAACCACCTCGGACGTTCGCGCCGGATCCGCCGCGAGCGCGCGTGCGATGACCT
>CATPAO010000374.1 GCA_955652025.1 Casimicrobiaceae bacterium | reverse complement strand
GAGCTACGCTTTGCCGAGATTTCGCAGCGTCTGTTGCGCGATGCGCGCGGGCTCGTCCGGCCGGCACGCGAATCGCGGCAGGTATTGCTGGCGACGCCGCCCAACGACCCGAATCAGCTCGGGCTCTCGATTCTCGAATTGCTGCTATTCACCGAGGGCGTGAGCTGTCTGACGCTCGGCGCCGGCATTCCGGCACAAGAAATCGCCGCCGCCGCGAAGGCGTATCAGGTCGCGCTGGTGCTGCTCCTGTTCGACCGCGGCATTTCGGGAAAGATCGCAGGGCAGGAAATCCGCGGCCTCCGCCACGCGCTACCGCGGGAAATGCCGCTGATCGTCAGCGGACGCGCGGTGAACCTGCTCGCGAAGTCAATCGAGGATACGCACGCGGCCGCCGATTTCAGCTCGGTGATCGCGCGAATGCGCGCCGAAGGCGTATTGTTCGGCAACGCCGGCGCACGCGTCCAGGACTTGCCCGAGGAGACCGAACGGGCGTAGATTCGGCGGCGTGCATTTGCTGTCACGCCGCGTCGTCTGGCACTCCGTGGGATTGATCGCCGCAATGCTGATCGCGTGGCTCGTCTTCCTGGGCTATCGTCAGCCCGAGATGCTGCTCGATCTCGCCAACATGCGCCTTTGTTGAGCGATCGCGTTTACGGCTCGTTGAGGAAATCTTCGAGCTTGCGCCGATCGCGTTTGGTCGGTCGTCCGGCGAATCGCGGCTCGGCGGCAAGTGCCGCCTTTCGCTCTAGCAGCGCCTTCTGACGCACGCAATGGCTGCCTGCCGTTTCCGCATACAGCAGCGCGGCGTCGGCCGCGCCGCCGCGGCGCTCAGCCAACGCGATCACGTCGACGTCCCACGTGATGCTGCCTTTGCGCACGCTGACGCGCTCGCCCACGTGCACCAAGTGCGCGGGCTTCGCGCGCTGTCCCGCGGCCTTCACCTCGCCCGCGTCGATCGCAAGGCTGGCGAGAGTTCGCGTCTTGTAGAAGCGCGCCGCCCATAACCATTTGTCCAACCGCTGGCGGTCCGCCTTGGCGGTATCGGGCGCACCGCGGGCGCGCTTGGCGCTGCTCATTGGACCCCCACGCTTGCGGCGGCCGCCGCTGCGCTGCCCCCTGGGGAGCCATTCGCACCTTGCGACGGCCGGGCCGTGCTATCCGCGCGGCTCATCGGCGTCGTTGTGCGGGCTCGCGTATTCATCCATCCATGCCGCCGTGGCCGTCGCTTCGGCATAGCCTTCCGCCTTCAGCGCGGCGATGACCCTTGCACGATCATCGCGCGAGCGGTTTTGCGACAGCTTGAACTTCACATCGAGGCGGGTGATTCGCAGCCGAAATGCGACGATGGCGCCGACCAGCGCATCGCGGGGGCGCTCGGCCATCGCAAACGTCCAAGGCGCGGTGCGCCCACCCTCGAAGCGTTTGACGAGTACGTCGAGAACGCCGCGCGTCGCGGCGGAATCGTCGATCAATTCGATTTTGCCATGCGCGTGGACCGCGGCGAAGTTCCACGTCGGCACCGCTTGCGCCGGTTCCCCATACCATGCCGGCGACACATAGGCGTGCGGCCCGTGAAAGATCGCGATCGACTCCGGCCCCCGCATGTGCTGCCAATGCGGATTGGCGCGGGCGACGTGTCCAATCAGCGTGCCGTGCGGCTCGCGGTCGGCACAGAGGATCAGCGGCACGTGGCTCAACCACGGCTCGGCCACGCCCGGCGTAATCAGCGTCGCGAACGGGTAGTCGTGAACAAGACGTGCGACGGCGGCGCGCTTCGCGCCGGCAAACGAGGGCGGAATGTAGATCGCCACGAGCGTCAGTGCCCCGCGGCGGTCGCCGACTCGCGCGCCGCGAACACGTCGCGCGCCTCGTCCGGGGAAAGCGCGTAACGGCGATTGCAGAACTCGCAGGTGACGTCGACCTGGCCGCGCTCGGCAAGCGCCGCTTCCACTTCGTCGGGGCCCGCGACGCGAAGCGCGTTGCGAACGCGATCGAGCGAGCACGAGCAGCGAAACCGCGCGGCGCGCGCATCGAACACGCGAAGGTCGTGGTCCGGAAACAGTGACGACAACGTCGCGGCATGATCGAGGTGGGCGAGGAGCGACGACGATGTCGCGTGGTCGACCCGCGCGGCCGCCCGCAGCCACACGGCCTCGTCCTCGACGCGCGATGCCGGCAGCCGCTGCAGCAGCACACCGGCCGCGGCGCCGTCGCGAGTCGCGAGCAAGAGCCGGCTCGTCAGTTGCTCCGACGTCGACAAATAATGCTCGAACAGATGCGCAACGCTTGCCGATTCGAGCTCGACGATACCCCGGCACATCTGGCCCGCGCCCTTCGGATCGAGTGTGATCGTGAGTCGGGCGCGCGCGGGTCCGCCCGACAGCTCGGCGAGCGTCGCGCCGTCCCCCAGCGCGGCGACGGTGACGGGGTTCCACTGCGCGGTCGCGCGGAGCAGGAGCGCGTCGCTGCATTCAACCACCAACAACCGCACCGGTCCGTCGCCGGCAAGTTGCACGAGCAGGCTCCCGTCGAACTTCAATGCCGACGCGAGCAGCGCCGACGCCGCGCAGCATTCGACGAGCGCGCGCGCCAATGCCGGCGGATAAGGATGGCAGGCGACGATGTCGCGCGTCGTCGTGTCGAGCGTGACGAGCGCGCCGCGCACGGCCGCGTGCTCGAAAACGAAGGGTGTCAGCGCATCGTGCGGACGCGAAGTGCTCGTCATCGCGCCATCGGCAGCGTGTACAGCGTGAGCGGCAGCGCCGAGTTCTTGTCGAACACTGCGCCGGCCTCGACGCCGGCTTTGGCGACCGCCTCGGCGCTTCGCAGGCGCGGGTACAGCGCGTTCATCGCGCCCAGCGCGAATTCGCGACCCGAGCCCGCGGCCCAGAACTGCGTGTACTCGAACACCTCGCGCATCGAGTAGACGCCGAATATGCCGCGCGGGTTGGCGATCAGAGCGGTGATTTGCGTCGATTCGTAGGGATCGTCTTCCTCTTCCTTGGGATTCAGGAAGTGCTGCTCCTTGAGGATCGGATGGAGCATGCGGAAGGTTTCGAATATGCCGGCCTTGTGCGTGAAATCGAGACTGTCGTGCTTCGCGAGCAGGCTCTCGAAGACGAGCTGATGCGCGGCCGAGCCGCACAATCCGATGTACGTGTCGCGATAGCGAACGATCTTGTCGTACGCGCGGTCGTGCGTGGCGGCCAAGCGCGTGTCACCGAACGTGGTCAGCGAATCAGCCGCTATGGCAGCGGTGTCGTCTTTGCGGACGACGACGAGTGTGGTCATGCCGGAAGGAAGAGTCGCGCACGCGCGTTTCCGCGCAGGCAGGGGACGAAAGCGAGAAATTATACGCCGGTCGGCGCGGCCGACTGGACCGCGTCCGACGCGACGGGCGCGAGCAGCATCGAGACCGGCGGCAGGCAGGACGGCGACCAGGCGGATTGCGCGAAGCGCCAGAATTCCTCCACCGATTTCGGCGCGGGCGGCGCCTCTTGCCCGAGAAAGCGCCACGCAGCGGTGAGCGCGGGCAGCGGTTCGTG
>CATPAO010000373.1 GCA_955652025.1 Casimicrobiaceae bacterium | reverse complement strand
TGGAGTTGGCCTTCATCGCGTAGCAGACGAGATGGCGCACGCCGGCGAACGCGGCGTCGAACTCCATCCATGCGGCTTCGAGCGCCGCGCGCGAATAGACGAAGCACGGCGTGCCGAAATGCGCTGCGATCGACGCCAGCGGCACGCGCTCGGCGCAAAGCTCGCCGTTCACGTAGGCGAACGCCTTCACGGCCTTTTCTCTTGCGGCGCGGCGTCCTTGGCGGCCGGCGCGCCGGGGTTCGACGCGGCCTCGGGCGTGGCTTTTGGCGCCGGCACGAGCGGACCCTTGACGCCACACGCGGACACGCACAATGCGATGGCGACGGCCGCCGCGAACGCGCGGCATGAGGTGGCGATTTGCATTAACATCGTCCGCAATCCTAGCAGTCCCATCCAGGGCCCGCCATGCTGACCGAATCCGCGTTCATCGCCGCCACCGACGCCACCCTGGCGACGATCGGGCTCGCGCTGGACGCCGCGCTCGAGACAGGCAACGTCGACGTCGATTGGAACCTGAACGACGGCATCCTCGAGATAGAGTGCGAAGACAGCAGCAAGGTGATCGTCAACCGCCACGTACCCAATCGCGAGATCTGGGTTGCCGCGCGCGCGGGCGGGTTTCATTTTCGACCGGACGGCGGCCATTGGCGCGACACGCGTTCGGGCGACGACCTCGCCGTGGTGCTGACGCGCCTGTTGCGCGCACAGGGCGGCCTCACGGTGACCTTGCCGGCGTTCGCTGCACCGAACGACTAAGTAGCCTCTGGCACGGCCCATGCCGCTGCGACGGGCCGGCCGCGTCACGCGGCCAGCAACGCAGTCCAATCGTCCAGCTCGCGCCGCAGCGTCGCGTGCCCCGGCAACAGCGATTCGACCAGCGACCAGAACCGCGCCGAATGGTTGAGCTCGACCAGGTGCGCGACTTCGTGCACGACGACATAATCGGCGAGCGCGGGCGGTAGCTGAACCAACCGCCAGTTGAGGCGGATCTCGCCTTTCGAATTGCAGCTACCCCATTCGCTCTTCGCGTTCGACAGGCAGACAGCCGGCGACGACGGCGCGATACGATTCGCGTATTCGGTGACCCGCGCGACGACGAGTTGCCGCGCCTCGTCCTTCAGCCAGCGTCCGACGACCGCCGCGACCTCACGCTCGTCGTGCGCCGATGGATGACAGACGGTCAGGTGAAAAAGATCGGCTGTGATGGCCGCCTGGCGCGCCGGGAAGACTTCGAGCGCCAGCTCGCGTCCGCGGTAGAGAATCGGTGCGCCGGTCTTCCACTCGCGCGGCATCACGTCGCGCCGCCGAGCGCGCCATTCGGCGAGCGACTTGACGATCCAAGGCGCACGCTCGACGAGCGCCAGCTCGATGTCGCGGATCGTGACCCAGCGGGGCGCACGGACGGTCAGGCCTTCGAGATGAACTTCCATGCCGATCGAGCGCCGCCGCGCGCGAATCAACCGATAGTCGACCGTCTGCCCGGAGAGCAGGACACGGCGCGGCTGACCCGCGCCGTCCGGACTGCTCGGTTTGAGCGCCGCGGCATCCTGCTCGGTCGCGGATATCGTCACGCCGGTGCTCCCAGCCGCGCGACCTCGTCTTCGATCCACGCTTCGATTTCCTGCGTCAAGCGAGCGGCGTCCTTGCCTTCCGGCGACATGGAAGGCCCGATCGACAGCGTGAGCGTGCCGGGCTTTTTCCCGAACAGTCCCTTCGGCCAAAGGTAGCCGGCGTTGTGCGCGACCGGAAGCAGCGGCGCCGGCAGCGCGATGGCGAGGCGCGCGCCGCCGGTCTTGTAGCGGGCGCGGGTGCCGGCGCGAATGCGTGTGCCCTCCGGATAAACGACGATCCAGAAACCCTGCCGGAACCGCTCGCGCCCCTGCTCGACGATCTGCTGCATCGCGTCCTTGCCCGCCTTGCGATCGATCGTGATGGGCGAGGATAGCGCAAACCCCCAGCCGAAAAACGGAATCGACAGCAACTCCTTCTTGGCGACAAACGCGAGCGGTGGAAAGTAGAGGTTGAGCGCCATCGTCTCCCATGTCGAGCTGTGCTTCGACATCACGACGTGCGGCGAGGTGGGAATGTTTTCGGCGCCGATGACGTGCCAGCGAATCCCGCAGATCCAACGCGCGGCATAAGCGTTGACCATGCACCAGTGACGGGCGATCAGGTAGCGCGGCACGCGCGGCAGCCAGAAGAAAAGCAGGAACACGGCCGCATAGACCGGCGTGACGATGATCTGGAACAGCAGGAACACCAGTGAGCGCAGCGCGGACATGGCGTTCGAGTACCTACTCGCCGGCGAGCAGCGCCGCCACCGCGAACGCGAGATCGGGAAAGATCACGGTGTTATTGGGAAAGCCGCCGTCGCGCAGCGTCTTCTCTCCCTTGCCGGTCAACACGAGCATCGGCTGCGCACCGACCGCTTGGGCCGCCGCGAGATCGCGCGGGCTGTCGCCGATGCAGGGGATGCCGGTCATGTCGACGTTGAAGCGACGGCCGATCTCCTCGAGCATTCCGGGCTTCGGCTTGCGGCACTCGCATTGCGAATCGGCGGTATGGGGGCAGTAAAAGATCGCGTCGATGCGTCCGCCGACCTGCGCGAGCGCTTTGTGCATCCGTTCGTGGATCGCGTTCAGCGTCGCGATGTCGAGCAGGCCGCGGCCGACGCCCGATTGGTTGGTCGCGACGACCACGCGGAAGCCGGCGTGATTGAGCCGCGCGACCGCCTCCAGACTGCCGGGTATCGGCCGCCATTCGTCGGGCGCCTTGATGAATTGGTTGTTGTCGTGATTGATGACGCCGTCCCGGTCGAGGACGATCACCCGCGCCGCGCGGGTCTGGGCAACACCTTCGGAGGCGAGTTGAACCATGTGTCGGATTTTGCCGCGCGCCGGGCGGC
>CATPAO010000372.1 GCA_955652025.1 Casimicrobiaceae bacterium | reverse complement strand
TTGCCGCGCTTGGCGCAAGCAGCGCAATGCGGAATGCTCGAGGTGGCGGAGAACCGCGCGGAGCCCGGCGGACGCAAGATCAAGTTGTTCGTCGGCGTGTTGCCGGCCAACACGCTGTCACCGAAGCCCGATCCGCTGTTCGTCCTGGCGGGCGGTCCGGGCCAGGCGGCGTCGCAGCTCGCGTCGTTCGTCGCCCAACTGAACGCGATACGCCGCGAGCGCGACGTCGTGCTCGTCGATCAGCGTGGGACCGGCCGCTCCGCGCCGCTCGACTGCGCAGCGCAGAGGCCCGATCGGCATCAGGCGCTCGAAACCGATCCGCTACCGAGGGCAAAGGCGTGTGCGGCGGAGCTCGCCGCGCGCGGCACCGATGTCGCCCAATATACAACGGCGGCCTGGGTCGCCGACCTGGACGCCGTGCGCGCCGCGCTTGGCTATCCGCGGATCAACTTGTGGGGCGGCAGCTACGGATCGCGCGCCGCGCTCGAATATTTGCGCCGTCATCCCGACCGCGTGCGCTCGATGATCCTCGACGGCGTCGCGCCGCCGGCGATGAAGATCAGCCTCGACGTTTGGCGCACGCGTAACGCCGCCTTCGATGCCGTCGTCGCCGCGTGCAAGGAGTCGCGCTCGTGCCTCCTGTCCCACCCCGATCCCGCGGCAACGCTCGCCGCCATCGAAAAAACTCTGGGCCCGAGCGGCAGGACCGCGATCGTCGCCGATCCGCAAACCGGTGAGCCGATCACCGTGCCCGTGACGTACGATCTCGTGGTCGGTGCATTGCAAGCGTTGACGTACGTGCCCGAGCTTGCGAGCCTTATTCCCGAGCTGCTCGACCGCGCGCGCGACGGTGATTACGCGCCCCTCGTCGCTGCGTCGCTGGCGGTGACCGGCGACCTGGTTGAGCAAATGAACGTTGCGCTTCATTTTTCGGTCACGTGCGCCGAGGACGTGTCACGGATCGGCGCGGCCGAGCGTGCGGAGGCGCTCGCGCATGTCCGCGCCAAGAGCCTCGCGGAAAAAGTGCTTGGCGTTTGCGATATCTGGCCGAAGGGCGAGCGACCGGCCGATTCCGCGACGCCGGTACGAAGCGACCGTCCGGTGCTGCTGCTGTCGGGCGCGCTCGATCCCGTGACGCCGCCCGAATATGCGGCCGAAGTCGCGCAAACATTGCCGAACAGCAAGCAAATCGTTGCCGCGGGGCTCGGCCACATCGTCTCGGCGCAAGGTTGCGCGCCGCGTCTCCTCGCCGCGTTCGTCGATCGCGCGGGATTCGACACGCTTCCGGCGAATTGCATCGAACATTTGACCAAAACGACTCGGCCGCCATTCTGGTCCGACCGCCTCGCGCCGCAGCCATGATCGAGGTCGGCGCGCTCAGCAAATCGTTCGGCAAGCATGGCGAAATTCGCGCCGTCGCCGACGCGTCGTTCACCGCACCCGACGGTGCGATCACCGGTCTGCTCGGCCCGAACGGCGCCGGCAAGACCACGCTGTTGAGGATGCTGGCGACGCTGGTCGTTCCCGACGCCGGACGCGCCGACGTCGACGGCCTCGATGTCGTTCGCGATCGCTACGCCGTGCGCCGCCGAATCGGCGTGTTGTCCGACGCGCGCGGACTGTACCTTCGCCTCACCGCGCGCGAGAACATCCGCTATTTCGGCGCGCTCCACGGTCTTGGCGCCGACCGGCTCGAAAGCCGCGTCGACCTGCTGATCCGCACGCTCGGCCTGACCGAAATCTCCGATCGGCGCGCGCAAGGATTCTCGCAAGGCGAGCGGATGAAGGTCGCGATCGCGCGCGCTCTCGTGCACGACCCCGACACGATCCTGCTGGACGAGCCGACCAACGGCCTCGACATCATGAGCGTCCGTGCGTTGCGCGACCAGTTGCGCGAATTGCGGGGCAACGGCAAATGCCTGCTGTTTTCGTCGCATGTGATGCAGGAAGTCGCCGCGCTGTGCGATCGCATCGTGATTCTTGCCCACGGGCGCGTCGTTGCGCAGGGCACGGCAGCGGAGCTGTCCGCGCGCGCGGGCACGCCGACGTTGGAGGATGCGTTCGTCCAATTGATCGGCAGCGGGGAGGGCCTCGCCGCGTGACTACGCTGCTCTCCGATTCCGCCGTAGCGCGCATCCTCGTCGTCGCGCGGAAGGAGCTCACCGACATGTTTCGCGACCGGCGCACGGCGATGGTGACGCTGCTGACCGCGATCGCCGCGGGGCCGGTGTTCCTGATCCTGATTTTCAACCTGATCGCCAAGCAGAGCGATCGCGCGAACGATCTCAAGCTTCCGGTCGCCGGACGCGAGCACGCGCCCGCGCTGGCGGCGTTTCTCGAGCGACAGCAAGCGACTCTGACGGAGGCGCCGGCCGACTTCGAGGCGCAGATCAGGGCCGGCGATCTCGACGTCGTGCTGGTGATTGATCCGAAGTTCGCGCGCGACGTCGCCGACGGCAAGGCCGGCACGGTGCGGCTCGTCTTCGACCGCTCGCGCGACCGCGCACGCGCGTCGATCGATCAGGCCGAAACACTGCTGCGCGGCTATAACCGGCTGTGGGGACAGCAACGATTGGTGCTGCGCGGGATTGCCGGCACGGTCGCAAGCCCCCTCAACGTAGAAGACGTCGATCTGGCCACGCCGCAACAATCGGGTGCGCTGGTGCTGTTTCTGGTCGCCTACTACGGATTGTTCGCGTCGGTGATGGGCGGCATGGCCGTCGCGCTCGACACGACGGCGGGCGAACGCGAGCGCCAGTCGCTCGAGCCGCTGTTGGCCACACCCGTGCGGCCGATCGAGCTCGTGGCGGGAAAATGGGGCGCGGTCGCGCTGTTCGACGCGCTGGTCGTGCTGCTGACGCTGACGGGCTTCTACCTGACGCTTGCGTTCGCGCCACTCCCTGCGGTCGGCGTTCCGTTCCTGTTCGGCACGCGCGAGTTCCTGCGCTTCGTCGTCGTGCTCGTGCCGTTGATCGTCCTCATGCCGGCGGTTCTCCTCTACGTCGGTAGCCGCGCCCGCGCTTACAAGGAAGCGCAGGCGAATGTCTCGGTCTTGCTGTTCATCGTGTCGCTGATGCCCCTCGTCCAGCTATTCCTGCAGCGCAAGGAGCCGCCCTGGATCGCGCTCGTGCCGGTCTCGGGTCAATACTCGCTCTTGAATCTTGCGCTCCGCGGCGAGGCGTTGCCGTTGTCGCAGCTCGCGCTTTCCTATGTCGTCGCGTTGGTACTCGCGGCGCTCGCCCTCGCCGCGGTCACGCGCCATCTGTCGCGCGAATCGGTCCTGGCCGGAAAATAGACGTCCTTGCACGCCGTGGCGTGCGAGAATTTGCGCCGTGCCGAAACCTCGAGCCCGTGCAGCGCCCGTTTCGCCCGCCGCGGAAATAGTCCAGGTAATGTCCGTGCCGGAAAATTTCGCGTCCATCTGCAGCTGCTCGAACAGACGGTGACTGCCGGCCTCGACTTGGCGCGCGACGACGCGCGGGCGTTTGTGGACGAGAGAGCGAATGGATCTCGTCGTGCGCCGGCGAGACGCGTTCGAGCCACCGCTGCAGGCGCTGCTCGCGTTCGTCCACACGCCCGAATTCGCCGCGCAAGCGAAGACGCTCGGCGGCTACGATGTCACAAATGCCGGTCGCGTCGTGTTCAATGCCTGACGTCGCAAAATGTCAAGTTGCTAAGAATCCGTTCCGGCGTTGGGAAAGAACAATTGCTCGCCGTCGATCTTGTAGGCTGCGATCGTCGCCTGGCCGCGTGGCGAGATCAGCCAATCGACGAACGCCCGCCCCAGATCCTTTTTCACGTTCGGGTGCTTCTGGGGACTCACCAGCATCACACCGTATTGGTTGAACAGCCGGCGGTCACCTTCGACCAGGATCGCCAAGTCGCCGCGATTCTTAAACGACAGCCAGGTGCCGCGATCGGCGAGGATGTACGCATTCATCGACGCCGCCGTGTTGAGCGCCGGGCCCATGCCGGACCCGGTATCGCGATACCACGGCCCCTTTGTCTTTTCCAGGTCGACGCCCGCCGACTGCCAGTAGCGCAGCTCCGCCGCATGCGTTCCGCTCCGGTCGCCGCGCGACACGAAGGGCGCTTGCGCCGCCACGATCTTTTGCAACGCGTCGAGTACGTCCTTGCCGCCGCCGACCTTCGCCGGATCGCTTTTGGGCCCGATCAGCACGAAGTCGTTGTACATCACCGGATAGCGCCGGACGCCTTCGCCTTCGTTCATGAACTTGTCTTCGGCGGCGCGATCGTGCACGAACACGACGTCGGCATCGCCGCGACGACCGATGTCGAGCGCCTGCCCGGTGCCGACCGCAACGACGCGAACTTTGATGCCGGTATCCTTTTCGAACGCCGGCACCAGATGCGAAAACAATCCCGATTGCTCGGTCGACGTCGTCGACGCGACGACGATGAATCGCTCCTGCGCCGATGCCGGCGGCAGCGCCAGCGCGACGACGATCGCGAGCGCTTGGGCGAGCGACCGACACCTCACAGGCGTTCCCCGCGGAGATAGGCGGCCGCTTCGATCGAGCTCGGTGCGCGGAAGAATTCGCGGGCGGGCGTGCGCTCGGTCACGCGACCGCCGTCCATGAACACCACTTCGTCGGCGAGCCGCTTGGCCTGCGCGAGGTTGTGCGTCGTCATCACGATCGTCGTTCTGCGCGCGTGGATGTCGCGGACGATCTGCTCGACCGCGCGCGTCGCGGCCGGGTCGAGACTCGCAGTGGGCTCGTCCAGGAACAGCACCTCGGGCTCGAGCGCCCAGGCGCGGGCGAGTGCCAGGCGTTGCTGCTCACCGACGGACAGCACGCGGGCCGGGCGCTTCGCGACGCCGAACAGCCCCACTTCGCCAAACGCGTCGTGGACCCGCCGATCCGCGTCGGCACCGCGCACGCCGATCTTCGCAAGCGCATAGCGGACATTGGCTTCGGCAGAGCGACGCAACAGCACGGGCCGTTGAAACACCATCGCCTGCGCCGGCGGACGCTTGCGGCTGCCGTTCCACGTGACTGTTCCGCGGGTCGGCGGTAACAGTCCATGCAGGACGCGCAATAGCGTGCTCTTGCCCGCGCCGTTCGGCCCGAGAATGAACGTGCGGTTGCCGGCGTCGATCGTAATGTCGACGCCGGAAAGGATCGCCGCGTCGCCGCGCACGTAGTCGATGGCATCCGCCACGATCGGCAACCCGGCCGCGGTCGCGATCTCAACCAAATCGCGCATGCGTCCACGCCCGCGTCCAATGCGCGGCGAAATTGAGCAGGAGCACGAGAATGATCAGGACGAGGCCGAGCCCCACGGCGAGCGGCAGGTCGCCTTTGCTCGTTTCGAGCGCGATCGTCGTCGTCATCACGCGCGTGACGCCATCGATGTTGCCACCGACGATCATCACCGCGCCGACTTCCGCGATGGCGCGGCCGAATCCCGCGAGCAGCACGGTGGCGAGCGAGAATCGCGTGTCCCACAAAAGCGTCATCGCGCCGTCGAGCGTTGCGGTGCCGAGCGAGGTCAGTTGTTCGCGATATTCCGACCACGCGTCCTCGACGATCTGCCGCGACAGCGCGGCCAGAATCGGCGCGATGAGGATCGTCTGCGCGATCACCATGGCGGGGGGCGTGAACAGCATTCCGAGCGGACCGAGCGGGCCCGCACGCGACAACAGCAGGTAGACGACGAGTCCGACGACGACGGGCGGCAAGCCCATCAACGCGTTGAGGATCGCGATCACCGCGCCGCGACCGGGGAAGCGCGCCACCGCGACCAGCGCGCCGAACGGCAAGCCAATGCACGCGGCGATGAGCGTCGCGGCGAGGCTCACGGTGAGGCTCAGGCGGATGATTTCGAGGAGCCGTGAATCGAGGCTCGCGATCAGGCCGGTGGCAACGACGAAGCTTTCGGAAAGCGTATGCATGGCGGCTCGAAGTGCAAATTGTGACGCGAGACTGCATTCCTATGCAATCTTTACATGCGGACGGCGCGTGACCGCGTTCCGCCCCTGCGGGTCGGATACGTCAAGAATAGAGACGTCAACCGAGCTGGCGGAGGATGGCGAGCGGCGGCTGGCGAACCGTCGACCGCGTGCCGAGCCAGCCTGCGATCGTCACGCCGATCGCGCCGCCGCCGACGCCGTAGAGCCACAGCAGCGGATTGGCGACAAAGGGAATGTTGAAGACGCGGTCGGCGAGCAGCCACCCGATAGTCGACGCGCCCGCGGCAGCGACCAGGCCCGCCATCGCGCCCAACAGCAAGAACTCGGCGATCTGCGCGCCGCGGAGCTGTCGTCGCGAGGCGCCGAGCGTGCGCAGCACCGCGGCGTCGAATTTGCGCTCGTCCTGCGTCGCCGCGATCGCCGCCTGCAGCACGAGCACGCCGCCGGCAAGCGTGAACAAGAACACGAATTCGACCGCGCGCGCGACGCGTTCCATGATCGCCTGAACCTGGCGAACGATTTCGCCCAGATCGATGGCGAGAATATTGGGATATTTCTGGATCAACGCCGACTGCCATCCGTTGTTTCCCTCCGGTGCGCGAAACGCGGAGATGTAGGTGGTCGGCATCGTATCGAGCGGGCCCGGCGCAAACAGCGCGAAAAAGTTGACGCGGAAGCTGTCCCAGTCGACCTTGCGCAAGCTCGAGACCCTTGCGGTCACGCGATTGCCGCCGACATCGAACGTCAGCGCATCGCCCAATTTGACGCCCAGCGTGTCCGCGATCCCGTCTTCCAACGAAATGCCGGCGTCGACGCCGCGCGCCGCCGGCGGCCAGAACGATCCGCCGACGACACGATTGCCGGAGGGCAGCCGGTCGGTCCACGACAGATTGAATTCACGTTCCGCGAGCCGCCGTGCGCGCGTGTCGGCATAACGGGTCGTGTCCATCCGCTGGCCGTTCACCTCGACCAGCCTGCCGCGCACCATCGGACGAAAGGATGTTTCGGTCTTCAATGCCGCGTCGAGCATCGCCCGCGCATCGGCGACCTGATCCGGAAGGACGTTGATCAGAAACTGGTTGGGCGCGTCCGGCGGCAAGCTCGCGCGCCAGTTGCGCATCAAGTCGCCGCGGACGACGGTCAACAGCAGCAGCGCCATCAGACCGAGCGCGAGCGCGCCGATCTGCAGGCTCGACGCAAACGCGCGCCGGCGCAAATTCGCGAGGCCGAAGCGCCACGAGACGCCGCGTTGCGGCAACCGCTTGAGTAACGCGATCAGCACGCGCGCCATCAATGCCGCGGCGGCGAGCAGCCCCACGACGCCGCCGATCATGATGGCGCCGGCCTGCACCTCGCGCGCCTGCCACGCGATGAGAAGCCCGACCGTCAGCGTCCCGGCGAGATACGCGAGCACACCCCCCACGCGCGGACGCGGCAAGTCGCGTCGGAGGACGCGCAACGGCGGCACGTTGGCGAGCGCGACCAGTGGCGGCAGCGCGAATCCGAGCAACAGCAGCATCCCAGTCGCGAACGCCGCCGCCGCCGGAGGCCACGTAGGCGCGGGCAATCCCGCGCTGAATGCGCCCGACAACATCGTCACCAGGAGCTGCTGGCCGGCGAGCGCGACTGCGAGTCCGGCGAGACACGCGATCGCACCCAGCGCGAGGAACTGGAGCACGAACAACGCGAGGGTACGCGCGACCGGCGCGCCGAAGCATCGCATCATCGCGGCGGCATCGAGATGACGGCGCAAATAGCGCGACGCGGCGAGCGCCACCGCGACGGCGGCAAGCAAGACCGCCACCAACGCGGCAAGACCCAGGAATTTTTCTGCCCGCTCCAGCGCTTGCCGCACCTCGGGCCGCAGATCACGCACGGTTTCCACGCGTTGGCCCGCCGTCATCGCCGACCCGAGCCATTCGCGAAAACCTTCGAGTGCGCGTCCGCCGCGCTCGGCGACCAGCAGTCGCCACGTCGCGCGATTGCCCGGCTGCAACAGGTTCGTCGCCGGAACGTCGTCGAGATTGAGGAGCAGCTTCGGCCCGAGCGCGAACGACAGCCCGGCGATTTCCGGCTCCTGCGCAAAAATATTTGTTACCGCC
>CATPAO010000371.1 GCA_955652025.1 Casimicrobiaceae bacterium | reverse complement strand
GGATTCTCTGCGGCCATCCGGCGAATCAGGCTGCACAGTTCTGGCGGAATCGGTGGCCGGCCCGGCCCGCACGTCCGGCGCCAGAAGATCCGCCAGCCCAGTCGGTGCCAGCGAACGATGGTCGCGGGTCGCACGTTGACCGCGTTCATCCAGCTCGATTCGCGCTGAGAATTTGGTGCTTCGCAGACAGCTCGCGCGGTATATCGAGCGTGGGATCAAACCCAGACGCGTGGATCACGTGACTCGTCAGCCTCGCACTGTTCCACCAGGCTCTTCGATTGGCGCGATGCGGTGGGAACGAAACGCCCAGCCTCAGGATGTCCGAGACAATTCCGACCATTGCTCGCGCCAACTGCAGCATGCGCTCATCATGCCAGAGTCAGCCGGCGTTTGCAGGCGTCAGGCACCAACGTGCCCGCGGCGCGAATTATTGCGGACCACGACGTGGATAGTGAGGGTGACGGGTTCGCGCATGGCGCGAACGGTACCACCACGGCCGGTGCGTGCAAGACTGCATGGTAACGGCAGATTGCGTCACACTACGAACTCGCCACCCACAGGATCAATCTCGTCTTAAAGCACGTATTGCCGCATCAGATGATGCTATAATAGATGCTGCCCGTGAAGAGGAATCGCTATGCGTACCACAATCAAATTGGATGATGCATTGCTGGATCGCGCCCGGGAGCTAAGCGGCCTGAAGGAACGCAGTACGCTTCTGCGCGAGGCCCTGGAGGCCCTGATTCAGCGAGAGAGTGCGCGTCGCCTAGCGCGACTGGGAGGCTCGCAATCCCAGTTGCGTGCGCCTCCGCGGCGGCGTCCCAAGGCGTCATGATCCTGGTGGACACGTCGGTCTGGGTGGACCACCTCCGGCGCGGCGACCCTGCCCTCGCGACAGCTCTGGACGCAAATGTAGTGGCTATCCATCCGTTCGTGATTGGCGAATTGGCCTGCGGGTTGCTGAAATCGAGGGGACCCCTATTGGAACTCCTGAGATCGTTGGCACGGCTGGCGGCAGCCACAGACGAAGAGGTATTGGGATTCATTGAGCGCCATCGGTTGATGGGCCGTGGTCTCGGGTATATCGATGTGCACCTCCTCGCCGCCACGGTGCTGCAGGCCGACGTGCGGCTGTGGACTCGCGACAAGCGACTCAAGCTGGTTGCCGTTGAAATGGCTTTGGCTCACCTCGAGCCAGGCCACTGAACCAGGGTGGCAACTCCTGCATCATTCAATTGGAGATTCAATGGCCTTTAAAGCCGTCCCCGCGCGTTCGATCCCGATCTCCTCTCCAGCAAATTGATTTACCGAAGAGATCAAGCCGAGGGTTCCGGTGCAACAGCGGGCGTCGGCTAGACTGCGTTGCCGACGGAGATGCCCGATGACCAAACGCCAGGATCGTGACGCGATCTATGTGAAGCGCCAGTTCGACACCGAGATCATTGTTCTGTGCGTACGCTGGTACATCACTTATCGCCTGAGCTACCGAGATCTCGTTGCAATGATGGCGGAGCGTGGGGTGATCGTTTCTCACACGACGATCATGCGATGGGTGATTCGGTATGTTCCTGAATTTGAGAAGCGCTGGAGTCGATTTGCCCGCTCGATCGGTAGTTCCTGGCGCGTTGACGAGACTTACATCTCGATCAAGGGCAAATGGCACTATCTGTACCGAGCTGGGGACAAGCAAGGGCGCAGCGTAGACTTCATGCTGCGACCGGATCGGGGCATTGCCGCGGCGCAGGCGTTCTTTCGCAAGGCGCTCGCCTCGCATCCAGATCGAGCTACGCGCAAGGCGACACTCGATGGTCATGTACCAAGCCACCGAGCGTTGCGATTCTTGCGACGCGAGCACCCTGCTTGGCGCCGAGTCAGAGTTCGCAGTTCAAAGTACCTGAACAACAGCGCGACCTTGGCGCCAGCCTTGGCGAGCGTCTCGGCGAAGTGCGCGCCCAACCCGCCGTTCGCCCCGGTTACGATTGCAACCCGCCCGTCGAGCGTGAGGTTCATGCCGGTCCTCCTTGTTCAATTATTGCCGTATCGATACGGGCTGACAACGCCGCAACGCTTCACGAACACGGCGTCAGGGACGTCGAGGACGACCTGTCCGTCGCCCCGAAGGACATCGCCGCCTTCTAGAGGATGCGCGGCAGGATCGCGAGGCACAGCGAGAGCGTCAGTGCGGACAGGATCGTCGACAGCATGATGGTGGTGGACGTCACTTTGAGATCGCGTTTGTAGACGTCGGCGAGCATGAAGGCGCCGGTACCGGTGGGCAGCGCACTGAGGATGACCACGAGCTGCGCATCCATCCCCGTCAGGCCGAACACATACACGGCGAGCAGCGCGGTGATGAACGGCTGCACGATGACTTTGAGCGAAACCAGCCCCAGCGGACGGGGGCGCGTCGCCGCGACCCATGGCTTGGCATTGCTCGGATCGTCGCGCGCAAGGAAGAGCCCGTGGGCGACGAGGGCGCAGGGTCCGGCCGATGCCGCCAGCAGCTTGATGACCCGGTCGGCCGCCGCCGGAATCTCGAGCCAGCCGGCGGTGACGGTCAGCGCGAAGATCGGCGCGAGCACGATCGGGTTTCGCAACAACGACTTGCTCACTTTCATCACCGTCGCGCCGAAAGCGTGTCCGCGGTGCAGATCCCATTCGAGCAGCGCGATCGCGAGGCCGAAGAGCACGCAGGTAGTGATCACCGCGGCGATCGTCGCGCCCGGCGAGCTTGGCGGACCGAAGGCCAGGAAGGCGAGCGGGAGGCCGATATAGCCGGTGTTCGGATAGCAGCCCGACAAGCCGTCGAGCGCGCGGTCGCCGAAGACGCGCCCCTCCCTGGCGAAGAAAAGCGGCAGCGCGTAGACCATGAGCGCGCCGATCGTGAACGACGCGACGAAACCCGGCTGATTGAGCTGCGACGGCGTGACGTGCGCGACGTTGTCGAAGATCAGCGCAGGGAGCGCGAGGCTCGCGACATAGCGGTTGAGCTCGACGTATGCGCTCGGCCCCAGGATGTTGACCTTGCGCGACGCGTAGGCAAGCGCGATCAGGCCGAAGATCGGCGCGAGGATGTTGAACACGACGTTGCTAGCCTTCGCCGGCCAGCTTGTCGCGCAGTACGCGGTGCAGGATCTTGCCGGTCGCGGTGCGCGGCATGTCCGCCTCCGCCATGAAGGACACCGCGCGCGGCCGCTTGTAGCCAGCCATCTTGTCCCGGCACCAGTCGAGGATGTCCTTTTCCGCAGCCGTCTGCCCCGGATGCATGACGATGACCGCATGCACGGCCTCGCCCCACTTCTCGTGCGGCACGCCCACCACGGCGACGTCCTTCACGCCCGGATACCTCCCGAGGATGTTCTCGATCTCGCTCGGGTAGATGTTCTCGCCGCCGCTGATGATCATGTTGCTCTTGCGGTCGACGAGGTAGATGTAGCCGTGCTCGTCGCGGCGCGCCATGTCGCCGACGCTGCAATAGCCGTCGTCGCGGATCGACTCCTTCGTCTTCACCGGATCGTTCAGATAGCCGTCGAACGTGTACGGCGTGCACGAAAAGAGCTCGCCGGTCTCGCCGTCGGCAACCTCGTTGCCCTGCGGATCGAGGATCTTGACCGGCCCCGATCCCGTCCACTCGCGCCCGACCGAGCCCAGGTGATTGATCTGCTCGTCGGGATGTAAAAGCGTCACCCAGCCCGCCTCGCTCGAGCCGTAGAGCTCGTACAGCTGCGAATTCTTGAAGTAATCGAGGATCGCCAGCTTCGTGTCCTTGCGCGCCGGCGCCGAGCTGATCATGAGCTTGCGCACGCGGCTCACGTCATACTTGACCTTCACGTCGGCAGGGAGACCGAGCGTCATGATGTAGTGCGTCGGCACGAGCGAGGTGAACGTCACGTGCTGCGACGCCATCGTCGCGAGCAGGGCCTCGGGGTCGAAGCTCTTGCGGTCGTCGACGACGACAGTTGCGCCGAGGTAGGTGAACGTCGACCCGAAGTTGAGCGAGTTGGCGTGGCACATCGGCATCACGAGCAGCGCCGTGTCGTCCCGCGTCAATCCCATGTCGAGCGCGGTAACGAGCGACATCAGCGCCATGCCTTCGTGATTGCGGATCGCGCCCTTGGGCTTGCCCGTGGTCCCTGACGTGTACATGAGCGCCCAGGTGTCCGTCGGCGTGACCTCGACACCGGGTTCACGATCGGCGCCGCGCTCGACGAGCGCTTCGTAGGCCGCCCAGCCCGCGGGCCGCTCGTCGCCGATGCAGATCCAGGCCTTGTCGGTGATCGAGAGCTTGCCGCGAAGCGGCTCCACCTGCGGTGCGAGCTCGTCCTGCGCGATGATCGCCTTCGCGTGGCAATGCTCGACGATGTACTCGATTTCCGGCGTGACGAGGCGGAAATTGATGGGCACCGCGACGATCCCCGCTTTGGCGAGCGCGATGTACAGCTCCATCCATTCGACGCGGTTGTAAGCGAGGAGCGCGACGCGATCCCCCTTCTCGAGGCCCAGGCCGAGGAGCGCGTTGGCGAGCTTGCACGCCCGCGCGTTCCACTCCTTGAACGTCATCGCGCGGCGCGAATCGCGCGTGCCGAGCTTGTCGGGCAGAAGCCGCGCGTGCGCGGCGACGATCTCGCCCAGGTTCAGGGCAGGTCTCATTGCCGGCGCACCTTCTCGGCATCGTCCCACGCCGTGAGCGCCTGGTAGTCAGGCACCCACCCGAGGCCCCTGCCGGCATCCGACGAAAGCGCGTCCTGCGTCACCACGACATCGAGCAGCGCCGGCGCCTTGGCGAACGCTTCCTCGAGGGCGCCCTTCAAGCGCGCCGGGTCGGTGACCCGCTCCGCGTGCAGGTCGAACGCGCGCGCCATCGCGGCGTAGTCGCTCCACGCGAGCGTGGTGCCAACGATGCGGCCGCCGTAGTTCATCTGCTGGTCGAGCCGCTCGATGTTCCACGCCGCGTTGTTGGCGATGATGAACACCACCTTCGCGCCGTGGCGCTTGGCACTGTCGATCTCCATCGCGTTGATGCCGAACGCGCCGTCGCCGCTGATCACGACCACCTGCCGGTCGGGATGCACGAGCGCAGCCGCGACGCCGTACGGCGTGCCCACGCCCAGGCAGCCGAACGTGCCCGCGTCGAGGTACGTGCTCGGCGCTTCGAGGCCCAGCCGCGCAAAGCTCAGGATGTCGCCGCCGTCGGCGATCGTGATGGCGTCGGGCTTCAGCACTTCGCGCAGCGCGGCGAAGATGCGGTTGGGATGCATGTGGCCGTCGTTGCCGGCTTTCGCCGTTGCGAGCTCGTTGGCGTATTTCGTCGAGCGGCGCACGTGCTCGTTGCGCAAGCCCGTCGTCCACTCCGTGTCGACTGACTTGGTCTTGGGCAGCGCTGCGGTGATCGCCGCCAACGCCATGGCGGGATGCGCGAGGAGCTCGACTTCGCCGCGGCGGTTCTCGCGCAGCTCCTCGGCGTTGTCGGCGATGCGAATCCAGCGCGCATTCGGCACTACCGCGGGTGAGCCGTAGCCGGTCTGGTAGTCGAGCTTGCGGCCGATCGTGATGACGAGATCGGCCTCCTTCATCGCCCGCGCGCGCACCGCGCCCACGAAGGACGGATGCGATCCCGGCACGAGGCCCCGGCTCTCCTGCGTGTCGAGGTAGAGGGCGCCGCTCGCGTCGAGGAAACGCTGAAGCTCGCGCGCATTGCCCATCGCGCCGCGTCCGGAAATGACCAGCGGCCGCTTGGCCGAAGCGATGAGCTGCGCCGCGCGCGAAACGTCGTCCGCATCGGGCGGAATGCGCCGCGGTGGCCTCGGCGTCAGGTACTCCTGCAGCACCACCCCGGGCGGCACGATCTTGCGCAGCACGTCGGTCGGGATCTCGATGTACACCGGCCCCGGCGTGTTGCCGTCGCCCATCGCCGTCGACCAGGCCTTGTCGAGATCGCGTAGGACGTTGTCGGCGGTGCGCAGCGTGCGCGAACTGCGCGTCACCGGACGCATGATCGATACGTGGTCGATGCCCTGCAGCGGTCCCAGGTCGTCCTGTGGGACCGGCGCGCAGCCGCCGATCAGCACCACCGGCACGCGCTCGAGCGAAGCGTTGGCGATGGCGCTGACGCAGTTCGTCACGCCCGGTCCCGCCGTGGCGAAGGTAATGCCGACTTCACCGGTGAGCACTGCGTGGCAATGCGCCATGTGCACGCCCGCGCCTTCGTCGCGGACGTCGACGATGCGCACCTTGCGTTGCGTCAGGTGGTCCCAGATCGGCTGGATATGGCCACCCTGCAACCCGTAGACGCGCTTCGCGCCGCGGGCCACGATGAACTCGGCGATCCATTCGGCCACCGTCTTGCCTTGTTGTGCACTCATGCGTACCTCTCGCGAAAAGGGGCGCGCACCGGACGCCGCCCGGGCGTCCGGTGCGAGGAAACGTGACCGCTATCCTATGGGGCCCGTGTACTTCGTGAGCAAAGCCCACGCCTCGGGGCCGAACTGGTCCTGCGCCTGCTTGTAAAACCCGCTCGACTTGAGCGCGGCCTGGAACGGCGCCGGGTCGACCTTGTTGAACGTGAGGCCCTTGCCCTCGAGCGACTTCTGCAGGTCGGCGTTGGCCTTCACGATGTCGTCGCGCTGTTTCTTCGCGGCCGCGTTCATGTGCTTCTGCATGACCTGCTGCACGTCGGCCGGAATGCTCTTCCACACCCGGCCGCTCGCCACGAACCAGAACCCGTCCCACGCGTGGTTGGTGAGCGAGCAGAACTTCTGCACCTCGTAGAACTTGGCGCTTTCGACGAGCGCGAGGGGGTTCTCCTGTCCATCCGCAACCTTCGTCTGCAGCGCCTGGTAAGCCTCCGACAGCGGCAGGCTGACCGGCGCGGCGCCGAGTGCCTTGAACATCGCGACCCACAGCGGCACCACGGGCACGCGCAGCTTCAGGTTCTTCAAGTCGTCCGGCGACTTGATCGGCCTCACGCTCGTCGTGGTCTGGCGAAAGCCGTTGTCCCACACGGCTTCGAACGGCTGCAGGTTGACCTTCTCGATCGCCTTGCGGATATGGCTTCCGACGTCGCCGTCCATCGCCGCCCACACCTTGTCGTAGCCGGTGAACGCGAAACCGACGCCCGTCACCGCGGTGACGGGAATGATCGTCGACATCACGGTCCCCGGAAACGTCGCGAGCTCGAGCGCACCCGCCCGCACCTGCGACATCATGTCGCTGTCGCTGCCCAACTGGTTGTTGGGGAAAAGCGAGATCTCGACCTTGCCGTTGGTATCCTTCTTGATCGCTTCGATCGCTTGGCTGCAGAGCAGCGTGCCGGTGAGGTTGATGTTCAGCGTGGCAAGCCAATTGTCGAGCGGAAACTCGATGAACGGAAAAGTCTTGGCGATGCCCGCGTTGTTGACCAGCACGTCGCAGCGCCCGTACTTGCCGTCAATGCTGGCGAACGCCGCCGAGATCGAGTCGGCAGCGCCGACGTCCATCTGCAGTGCCGCCGCCGACATGCCAGCGTCGCAAAAGCCCTGTGCGGTCTTCTCGGCCTCCTGCAGGTTGACGTCGGAGACGAGGACGGTCATGCCGTCGCGCGCGAGCTGCTCGGCGATGGCTGCGCCGATGCCCATCGCGGCTCCGGTGACCACCGCTATCCTGGTGTTGCTTTCAGAGGACATTGCGCTCCCTCAGCCAAGGAATCTTCGGTTACCCAAACTTCAACCGGCTTGCCTTCTTCGCTTGCACATTGGCATAGTGCTCGTCGAAATTGACCAGGTCGAGCAGGCTTTCTCCTTTGTCGCACTGCGCGGTGCACGCCTGGCCGACGAGTTTCAGCCCCAGCCGAACCGGCAGAATGGGTGGCTGCCGCCGCTCGGTGGAAGCTCGCTGGCACTCAGTTATAAGAAGGCTCAGGCATGGTGTGCAGCTATACCTTCGGGATGTGTAACGTCTTGCTGATCATGAGTGTCCCGGAAAGAACAAACAGCAGGG
>CATPAO010000370.1 GCA_955652025.1 Casimicrobiaceae bacterium | reverse complement strand
GACGAGACGCTCGAGCACGGCGCGGGCACGCGGATGCGCGGCGCATTCGGCCGGCGCCACGAGCAAAAATCTTCCGTCCGTGCGCGCGATCAACTGGCTGTTGAACAAGTAGGTGGACACCGCGTCGGCGACCGGGAGCTCGTCCATGGTGACGACGACCGGCACGAAGGCACGTCCCAATTTTCGACCGAGCGCCTCGAGCACCGCGGCCTGGTCGACATAGGCAAGCTCATGGCATAGAAGGGTCGTTCCGCTGCCGACGGCGATCACATCGTTGTGGAACACGCCGGCGTCGATCGCTTCGGGCGCCTGCTGCGCCATGACCACGCGCGACGCGTCGAGTCCGTGCCGGCGCGCGACCGCCTCCGATGCCTCGCGCGTTTGTCGCGCCGGATACCGTTGCGGCGCCGGTCCGCCGCCGAAGGCGCTGCGACCGTAAACAAACATCTCGACGCCCGGATCGTCGGCCGTCGCCGCAAAGCGCGTGTGGTTGGCGGCGCCTTCGTCGCCGAATTGTGGCGCGGCAGGCAACGGATCGTGAACCGCAAATCGTGTCGCGTCGGCGAAAATGACACGGAGCACGCGCGTCGTCGTCTCCGCTTCGAGCGATCGGTGAAAGTGCGCGACCAGGTTGGCCGGCGTGAAATGAATGCGCCCGTCGGCGGTGTCGGCGGAGGGACTGACGGTCGCCGCGTTGGCGACCCACATCGCCGCCGCCGACGAGCACGCCGCGAGCAAATGCGGCGCATCCGCCGCTGCGCTTGCGACGACGTGCGCATCGCTCCCGGTGAAGCCGAGATCGCGCAACGCCGGAACGAACGGACGCTCGTGCGGCGGCAGCACCGCCTGCGGTACGCCGCGTGCCGCCAGCGCGCGCATCTTGGCGAGACCCTGCAACGCCGCCTCGCGCGGATGGGCGGTCATCCGCGCATTTTTCTCCGCGGCGAGATTGCCGCGCGCGAGCCCCGAGTAGTTGTGCGTCGGCCCGGGGATGCCGTCGAAGTTGTACTCGCTTGTATGACCCCCCAACCCTTGCGGCGTACGCCGCTGCGCTGCTCCCCGGGGGGCAGGATTCGCGCCTTGGGGCGGCCCTGCGGCGCTCATCGGTCGCGCGGGGACAGGGGCACGGCGCGAACGGTGTCGCCTTCGCCGACGCCCAACGCAGTCGCCGCGTACGGCAACAGCGGAAATCGATCGACCCGCGCCGGCGCCGCGGCCACGAGCGACCGGAATGCGCCCAACTTGCGGCTCGCCACCAGCCACAGCACGTCGTCGGTCAAGCTGTCGGGCACCGGATCTTCTTCGCCCAGCGTGACCGGCAACACCTGCGAGCGTCGGACCGCGTCGATGTTGTCGCGAAAGCATTCGAGCGTCGGGCCGGCGTCGAAAATGTCGACGTAGCCTTCGTAGCGGAACCCTTCCTGCTCGAGCATCGCCTTCGCCGGCGCCGTGTCGGCATGCACGGCGCCGATCGCATCCCGTGCGGCGGCCGGCAAGAGGTTGACGTAAACCGGGTGTTTCGGCATCAATTCGGCGATGAACGCCTTTTGGCCGATGCCCGTCAAATAGTCCGCGGTCGAGTATTCCATCGCAAAAAAATGGCGGCCGAGGCCTTCCCAGAAGGGCGAGAGACCGTCCGGTTCCAATTTGCCGCGCAATTCGGCGATCACCTTCGGCGCGAAAAGCTGCGCGAACTCGGTGATGAACAGGAGGCGGCTCTTGGCGAGCAGCGCGCCATTCTTGCCGACGCGATAACGCTGGTCGAGGAACAGCGAGCAAAGCTCCGTGTGCCCCGTGTGGTCGTTGGCGAGAAAAAGCGTCGGCGCGACCGTGTAGACGTCGAGCGCACGCGATGCGTGGACGAGCGTGCCGACGTGATAGTTGTACCACGGTTCCTTGAGCCCGACGGCGGCCTCGATGCCGCTGATCCCGACGACGCGATCGTCAGCACCCTCGACCAGCACGAACATGTAGCATGCGTTCGCGCGATCGGCGGCGCCCGCGAACGAGGCGAGCGAGCGTTCGATGCGCGCCGCGAGGCGTTCGCGATTGGCCGGAAGCGTCGTCAGTCCGGTGCCGGTCCGCTCGGACAGCGTGAGCACGGCGGGAAGATCGTCGCGTGCGATCGGCCGGACGAAGAACATCGCGCCGGCCGCGCTTCTCTTTAGACCAGCGCGCGGCCCAGCGCGGCTTCGAGCCGCGCGAGACCCTCGAGAATTTCATCCAGCGAGATCACCAGCGACGGCGCGATACGCACGACGTCGGGACCGGCGACCAGCACAACGAGCCCGGCATCTCCCGCCGCCTTCAGCACGTCCATCGATTTACCGCGCCACGGGTCGTCGAGCTCGCAGCCGAGCCAGACACCTTCGCCGCGCAAGTCGCGGAACACGTGCCGCCGCGCGTTGATCGCCTTCAGTCCTTCCATGAACAGCGCATGGCGCGCCTTGACGCCGTCCAGCACCTCGGTGGTATTGATCACGTCGAACACCGCGCCGGCGACAGCGCAGGCGAGCGGATTGCCGCCGTAGGTCGTTCCGTGCACACCGACCGACAGCGCGGATGCGATTTCGGTCGTCGTCAGCATCGCGCCTACCGGAAATCCGCCGCCCAGACCTTTCGCGCTCGTCATGATGTCGGGCACGACGCCTTTCTGCATGTACGAGAACAGCGTGCCGGTGCGTCCCATGCCGCTCTGGATTTCGTCCAAGACGAGGAGCGCGCCGTGCTCGGTGCAAAGCCTTCGCGCCGCCTTCAGATAGTCCGGCGTGCCGGGCGTCATCCCGCCTTCGCCTTGCATCGGCTCCAGGATCACCGCGCAGATCTCGTGGCCGTGCACGGCGAATTCCTGAGCGAGCGCGGCGACGTCGTTGTACGGCAGATGCGTGAACCCCGCCGGATTCGGTCCGAAACCGGACGCGTATTTCGCCTGCCCACCCGCGGTGACGGTGAAGAGCGTGCGGCCGTGGAACGAATTCGTCGTCGAAACGATCCGCGTCTTGTGCCGGACATGGCGATCGTGCGCGTACCGGCGCGCGAGCTTGAGCGCGGCCTCGTTCGCTTCCGCGCCCGAGTTGCAGAAGAACACGCGCTCGGCGAACGTGGCGCCGACGAGGCGTTCGGCGAGGCGCAGCGCCGGCTCGTTGGTGAACCAGTTGGAAACGTGCCAGAGCTTCCGCGCTTGCTCGTCGAGCGCGCGGATCATCGCCGGATGGCAGTGGCCGAGCGCGGTCACCGCGACGCCGCCCGCGAAATCGATATACATCCGGCCGGTCTGATCCCAGAGACGCGAGCCTTCGCCGCGTACCGGAACGAACGGCGCGGGCGCGTAGCACGGCACCATCAGCTGGTCGAACATCGCGCGCGTGACGGGAAGCGCGGCGGCGTGGCTCTCTGCGGCAGGCCGACGGATCGGCTCGGTGGAAAGCGCGGTGGCGGGGGAGACGGACATGGGGCTT
>CATPAO010000369.1 GCA_955652025.1 Casimicrobiaceae bacterium | reverse complement strand
TCCACCGAGTCGTCGAGATTGCGAAAAGAGCGCTCGTCCCAGACCTTGACCGCGCTGCGCGCGCCGCCGCCATCCTGACCCACGCGAATGCCCTCGGGGTTGTATCCGTAGGCGCCGAATGGACTCGTGCCGCCGGTGCCGATCCACTTCTTTCCGCCCGCGTGCCGCCGCCGCTGCTCTTCGAGCCGATGCTTGAACGTTTCGAGCAGCTTGTCGAGGCCCCCCAGCGCTTCGACGAGCTTCTTGTCGTCCTCGGAAAGATTGCGCAGGAATTCCTTGCGCAGCCATTCCTCGGGAATCTCGGCGCGAATATCGAAAATCGCGTCGAGTTTCTTGAAATATGAGCCGAAGGCGAGATCGAAGCGGTCGAAATGCTGCTCGTCCTTGACGAGGCACGTGCGTGCGAGCGTGTGAAAGTCGTCGATCGACAGCGAGACCACGCGCAGGTCGAGCGCTTCCAGCAGCGTCAGGAACTCCCGCGTCGAGACCGGCAGCCTGAACGATTTCAAGTGCAGGAAGAAGCCGACGAGCATTTGCGTATTCGCGCCGTTCGCCCGCTCACTGATCCTCGGACCGCCTGTCCTCACGCCGCACCATCCACCATGAAGCGACGCCCGCGGCGACGGCGACCACGCCGAGAAACAACCAGAAGAACGCGAAGCCCCGCGCATCGGAGCGCGCCGCCTCATCGGCCATCGCGTCGAGCGACGAAAAGCCGTTGAACGCAATGCCGATGCACAGCGCGGCAAAGACGGCCGACGTCCACATCGCGAACTGCGCTGATATTCTCATGGGCTTGCTCCTTCGCCGTGGAGCATGTGGGAGAGATGCCGCTTCACCGCCGGCCATTCGCCGTCGATGATGCTGTACACGACGGTGTCGCGCCGGCTGCCGTCCGGCAGCATCTGGTGGTTGCGCAGAACGCCGTCCTGTTTCGCGCCGAGTCGCAGGATCGCTTCGCGCGAGCGATGGTTGAACCAGTGCGTGCGGAACTCGACCGCGATGCAGCGCAGCGCCTCGAACGCGTGCTTCAACAACAACAGCTTGCAGTCGGTGTTGATCGCCGTGCGCTGGGCGCGTTGCGCATACCAGGTATGCCCGATTTCGAGGCGCCGATTCGCCGCGTCGACGTTGAAGTAACGCGTCGAACCGACGACGTTGCCCGAACGGTTGTCGCGCACGACGAACGGCATCGCGCCCAGCCGTTCGCGCATGTCGAGCGCGACATCGAGCCATTCGCCGGTCTTGTCCGGCGACGGGACCGATGTGTACCAGAGATTCCACAGCTCGCCGTCCGCGGCGGCCGTCAGGATCGAAGCGTGGTGCTTACGCGCGAGCGGCTCGAGCGTCGCGTGTCGGCCCGAGAGGGTGACCGGCTCGACAAACCGGGCACTGGCAGGTGCCCCAACGCTCATCGCCCCGCCCGCGCCATGAACACGACGCGCTCGAACAAATGCACGTCCTGCTCGTTCTTGAGCAGCGCGCCGTGGAGCGGCGGAATGAAGGTTTTGCGATCCGTGCTTTTCAGCGCCTCCGGCGGAATGTCCTCGGCGAGCAACAGCTTGAGCCAATCGAGCAACTCAGACGTCGATGGTTTCTTCTTGAGCCCCGGCACCTCGCGCAAGTTGAAGAACACTTCGAGCGCTTCCGAGAGCAGCGCCTTTTTGAGACCGGGAAAATGCACGTCGACGATCTGCGTCATCGTTTCGCGGTCGGGAAACCGGATGTAGTGGAAGAAGCAGCGCCGCAGAAACGCGTCGGGCAGCTCCTTCTCGTTGTTCGACGTGATCACGACGAGCGGCCGATTTTTCGCGACGATCGTCCGGTGCGTCTCGTAGACGTAGAATTCCATCCGGTCGAGCTCGCGCAAGAGATCGTTCGGGAATTCGATGTCCGCCTTGTCGATTTCGTCGATCAGAACGACCGCGCGTTCATCGCTCTCGAACGCCTCCCACAGCACGCCGCGCTTGATGTAGTTGGCGATATCGCCGACGCGGCCATCACCGAGCTGCGAGTCGCGAAGGCGCGACACCGCGTCGTATTCGTAGAGGCCCTGCTGCGCCTTCGTCGTCGATTTGATGTGCCACTGATGGAGCGGCTGGCCGAGCGCCGTGGCGACCGTCTCGGCGAGTAACGTCTTGCCGGTGCAGGGCGCGCCTTTGACGAGCAGCGGTCGCTCGAGCGCAAGCGCGGCATTGACTGCCAGTTTGAGGTCGGGCGTGGCGACGTAGCTGGGCGAGCCTTCGAAGCGCATTGGGGATCTCCGGGTCGGTCGCCAGATGTTAGCCGATCCGCGCCGCGATTGCCTGCAGGAGCCACAATGCCGCCATTCCGGCGACGAGGGTTTTCAACGTACTGTGCGTGAGCCACGCGACGACGCCGGCGATCAACGCAGCGACGACCTTTGGCGTAGGCAGAGCCGGCGCGTCCGGCGGCGCTGACAGCACCATCGGCACGATCAGCGCGGTCAGCATCGCCGCGGGCACGTAACGGAGGGCGCGTGCCAAGAGCGGCGGGACGCGTCGGCGTGCGAAGAACGCGATGAACGACAGCCGCGACAGGTAATTGAGCGCGCCGACGACGACGATGACCGCCCACAGCTTCAGCGCCGCGTCCATCGTTCCCGCGCGAGGTCGACCACCGTTCCGCAGACGATACCGAGCAATCCGGCGGCGATCAGATTGAGCTTCAGTGGCAAGCCATCGAGCGCGACGACCGCGGCGCCCGCGAACACACCCGCCGCGATCGACGGTGCGCTCTTGAACTGCGGCGCGATCAGCGCGATGAAGCACAGCGGCACCACAAACTCCATCGACCAGCTCGGCGGAATGAGGTTGCCGGCGAAGTAGCCGACGACGTTCGTGATCTGCCAGAAGAACCAGAGCGCGAATCCGGCACCCAGGAAATGAAGACCGCCGGCGCGCGGATGGGCGCCGGCGTCGAAGCGCCGGATCGCCGCAGCGAACGCCTGGTCGGTGAGCAAAAACGCGAGCGCCTGCTGCAGGCGCGGCGGCAACGGACGCAGGTACGGTGCGATCGCCGCGCTGTACATCAGAAAGCGAAGGCCGGCGACGAAGCAGGTCAACACGATCACCGCCGTCGGAGCGCCGGCCGCCAGAAGCTGCGCCGCGATGACCTGCGCCGCCCCGGAGAAGATGATGGCGCTCATCCCGAGCGCGCCCCACCACGTCGCGCCGGCGGTGACGGCGCCGACGCCGCAGACCAACCCGAACGGGATCAGGCCGACGCACGCGGGCAGCATATCGGCGAAGCCCTCGCGAAAGTCGGGGTCGGATAGAACGCGGCGCATGAAATACGAAGGGGAGGCGGGCGCCTCCCCTATCCACGGTGATTATAGCCGGTCAGCCCTTGACTCCCCCTGCCGTGAGTCCACCGACGACTCGCTCTTGGAACACTGCGATCAGGATACAAATCGGCACAATCGCGATGATCAGCGCCGCCGAGATCAACGGCCACGGAAACGCGAATTCGCCCTGATAGAGCGTGATGCCGACCGACAGCGTACGCATGCCCACGCGGTTCATCATCGTCAGCGCGAGCAGAAACTCGTCCCACGCATTGACGAACGCGAGAATCGCCGCGGTGAACACGCCAGGCGCCGACAGCGGGATGACGATCCGGAACAGCGCCCCCACACGCGAACAACCGTCCACCATCGCGGCCGCCTCGAGATCGGGCGGAATGTCCTGGAAAAAGCTCGCCATCACTAGCGTGCACACGGGCAACGACATCACCGCATAAGGGAGAATCAACGCGAGATAAGTGTTGAGGAGGCCGAACTCGCGCATCAGCTTGAACAGCGGGACCATCAGCGAAATCAACGGAAACATTGCCACGGCGAGTAGCAGCGACATGATCAAGTTGCGATGCGGCATGCGCAGCCGGGTCAGCGCATACGCGGCCAGCGCTCCGACCAGCACGCACAACGCGGTGGACAACGACGCGACGACGACGCTGTTGAACATGAAACGCAGGATCGGCTGCGCGGTGAGCGCCGCGTCGTAGTTCGCCAGGGTCGGCGCGTCGGGCAGGTAGCTGATCGGGCTCCTGATCAGCTCGGTCTCGGTCTTGAGCGACGTCAGGAGAATCCAGACCGCGGGAAAAAAGCCGTTCACCGCCACCACGACCGCGGCAAACCAGACGACGGCTTTGCGTCTCATGTGGAGCGCCGTGGTCATTCGCCACTTCCCCGTTCCGACCCCCGTTGCGTGAAGCGCAAGTATCCGGACGTGGCGACGATCGACAGCACGAACATCAGCGCCGCCAGCGCCGAGCCATAGCCGAAGTCGAGGAAGTCCAGCGTCGTCTTATACGTGTACATCGCGAGCGTCTCGGTCGAGTCGCCCGGTCCGCCGCCGGTCATCGCGAACGGAATGTCGAACGTTTGGATCGCCGTGATCGTCCGGAAGATCAGCGCGACGAAAATCGTGGGACGCAACATCGGCAACGTGATCTCCCAAAACTGCTGCCAATTTGACGCGCCGTCGACTTCGGCCGCCTCGTAGAGTGACCGTGGAACCGTCTGCAAGCCGGCGAGCAGCATCAACGCCATGAACGATGACGCCTTCCACATGATCGCCACGCAGATCGCGACAAAGGCGAGCGTAGGATCCGACAGCCATGAAATCGGCGCGACGCCGATGCGTGCCAACAAATCGTTCACCACGCCGGTCTGATATTCGAAAAACCAACGGAAGATCAGTCCCGCGAACACCAGGGGCAGCGCCCAGGGGAGCAACAGACCGAGCCGCACCGGCCACTTGATGCGAAACGGCAGGTTGGCGAGGAGTGCCAGGCCGAGGCCCAGCACCAGCGCACCGGGCACGGTGACAACGATGTACAGCACCGTGTTCCACGTCGAGTGCCAGAAACGATCGTCCTCGGCCGCGCGCCGATAGTTGGCGAGTCCGACAAACACCTCGCCGGCCGCGGGATTCGCGAGGTCGGCACTATGCAGGCTGTTCCAGAAAAGTGTCGCAATCGGATACACGACGACGACAAGCAGCAACAGCGCCGCCGGCAGCAGAAGCAGCGCCCCGAGCGCCCGCTCCGACAGGTCCCGCCGCACGGGCGCGCGGGGGCTCAATGCCGCAACTCGAGGGTCAGCGCAGAATCGGCGCGAGCCGGTTCTTCATGTCCGCGAGCGCGACGTCGGTCGTCTTGGTCCCGGCGAGATACGCATTCATGTTGCTGCGGATCACGTCCGAGACTTGGGGATATTGCGCCGAAATCGGTCGCGACTTCGCGCCCTCGACCACCGGCAGCGCGTCGGCGAACCACGGATTGGCCTTCAATACTTCCGGGTCCTTGTAGACGCTCGGAAACACCGGCAGGTGCGACGCGAGGATCGCCTGCATCTTCGACGTTTCGGGCGAAGACAGCCAGCGAGCGAATTTGACGGCCTCCGCTTTGTTCTTCGAGTACGCGCTCACGGCGAGCTGCCAGCCGCCGATGCACGTGGCGCTTTTGCCGCCGGGATCGTGCGGCAGCGTTGTCACGCCGATCCTGCCCCTCACCTTGCTGTCGACGTCGTTCTCGAGGCGGTTCCACACGTAGCCCCACGTCATGCCGAAGATCAGATTGCCCCCTTGCATGTCGATGCGAATGCGGTCAGTCGGAATCTCGGCGATGTTCTTCGGCAGCACGCCCGCCTGCTTCATCCGTCCGTAGAGCTGAAACGGTTGGCGCGCCTGCGTCGTGTCGAGGTTGAGCTTGCCGTTCGCGGTGATGTCGCCGCCCGCGCCCCATAGCGGCACGAGGTAGGTGCACACCGTCCCTTCGATTGGCGAGCCGGCGGTCGAGAAACCCTGCAGCTGCGGCGCTTTTTCGCCGTCCATGACGATCTTCGCCGTCTCCATCAACTCATCCCATGTCTTCGGCACCGGCCGTTTGTATTTCTCAAGCAGGTCCTTGCGATAGTAGAGAAATTGCGAGTCGGCGAAGTACGGCAGCGCGACGAGCTTGCCGTTGACCTGGTCGGCATCGACGTAGGCTTTCAAGTACTGCGACAGAATCTTCGACTTGTCGGTGCCCAAATATCCGTCGAGGGGCTCGGCCCAGCCTTGCGCCGCCCACTGCGCGGGACGGATCACGTCGATGAGAATCACATCGAGCACCGAATCCTTCGCCGACAACACCGTCGAGAGGTATTGTTGCTGCGCCTCCGACGTCGCGCCGCCGACCTCGACTTCGATCTTCACGCTCGGATTCTTCTTTTGATATTCGTCGGCGATCTTGCGCATCACGTCCGGGCGTTGCTGCCCGCCGGTGAAGATCCGGAGCGTCGTCGATTGCGCCCAGGCGTTCGCGGCGAATACGGCGCCGACTGTGACCGCCAACATGATTCTCCAGGTCTTCATCGTTTTTCTCCTCCGCAAGGATAGGGCCGCCAGCGCATCGCACATCGGCCGTCCGGCGCCTTAGATCAGTCTATGCGACGCTCGTTTGCGCGAGGCCAGCGTCGACGACCAGGCTTTGCCCGGTGATGCCGCGCGCGTCGTCCGAGGCGAGGAACAACGCAGCGCGCGCAACGTCCTCTTCCGACAGGCGGAGCTTCAGACATTGCTGCGCCAGAAATTCCGCCTCCATTTCCGGCGACAGCCAGAGCGCCTTCTGACGCGCCGTGACTATCGCGCCGGGAACAATCGAGTTGACGCGAATGTTGTGTGGGCCGAGCTCGCGCGCGAGCGTCCTGGTGAGGCCGTAGATCGCCGCTTTCGACGGCGTGTAGGCCGCGAGATGCGGTCGGCCGCGCATCCACGATACCGAGCCCAGATTGATAATCGACCCGCCGCCGGCGGCGGCCATCGCCGGCGCCACCGCCTGCGCGGCAAAGAAATGGTGGCGCAAGTTGGTCGCGAGATTGTCGTCCCAATAATCCGGCGTCACTTCGGCGAACGCATGACGGTCGTCGCGCGCGGCATTGTTGATCAGCACGCGAATCTGCCCGAACGCCGTCTGCGCGTCGGCAGCGGCGGCCTGCAAAGCGGGAATGTCTCGGACGTCGCAATGCAGATAGCGAGCACGCTCCGGCCCAAAGCGCGATGCGAGCGCCGCGCCTTGCGCATCGGCGATGTCGATGAACACGACGCGGCTACCCGCACCGACGAACGCCGATACGAACGCCGCGCCGATTCCCGACGCGCCGCCGGAGACGATTACACCGCGACCCGCGAGATCCGGATAGCGGGCGCCCTCCGCGATCGTCTGCGCCAAGCGTTGCTCCTCCCTGGCGTCATCTGTATCACATCGACGACTTTGGCGTCCAGAGGGCGGTAGAATTGGCGCGAGCTCTCGCTCGATCCGCGCGTGAAGCGTGGTCGTCAATTTCCTCCGAAGGGACGTCATGGACATGCCGGTCAACCGGTTCAAGCGCGCGATCACTTCCGGCCAAACGCCTTATGGTGTCTGGCTCGTCAGCGGCGCTCCCGCCACCGCAGAAGCGCTCGGCGGCGCGGGATTCGATTTCATGGTCGTCGACACCGAACACACGCCGATCGATCCGCCGCAAGTCGCGGAAATCCTGCGCACCATCGCCGGCACGCCCGCCTCGGCGATCGTGCGTCCGGCATGGAACGACATGGTGCTGATCAAGCGGCTGCTCGACATCGGCGCGCAATCGCTGCTAATCCCGTTCGTGCAGAATGCCGAGGAGGCGAAGCGCGCGGTCGCGTTCACGCGCTACCCGCCGGACGGAGTGCGCGGCGTCGCCGCCGTCCATCGCGGTAGCCGCTACGGTAACGTGCCCAACTACGCCAAGACGGCCGCGGCTGAGCTTTGCGTCATCGTGCAAGTCGAAACGGAGTCGGCGCTCGAGCATTTGCCCGCAATTGCCGCGGTGCCGGGCATCGATTCCCTCTTCATCGGACCGGCCGATCTCGCGGCATCGATGGGACACTTGGGCGACTTCAACCACGCGGCGGTGCAAGACAAGCTGAAGCGGGGGGCAGAGATGTGCGGCAAGCTCGGCAAGCCGGTGGGCATCGTCGGTCCGAATCCCGAGACGGTCGTCCGCTATCTCGAGTACGGCTTCTCGTGGGTCGCGATCAACTCGGACATCGGCATGATGGTCGGCCGGGCGACGGAGTGGCTGGGGAAGGTGAAGGCGGACGCGCCGTCGGCCGCAAGAACCTGACGTGCAGCCGCCGGTGACGCCGCCACTGCAGCTCGAAGCCGGCGCCGCACGCGTTCTGCTGTTTCCGGCCGTCGGCGGCGCCATCGGCGGGTTCACCTGGCGCGGCGCATCGGTCTTGCGGCCGATCCCGGCCGATGCGATCACCGCCACCGAAGTGCAACGCGCCGCGTCTTATCCGCTTATCCCCTATTCGAATCGGATCCGCGACGCACGGCTCGCGTTCTCCGGCAAAGTGTACCCGCTCGACCGCAATTTCGGCCATCATCCGCACGCGATCCATGGGGTCGGCTGGAAGCGCGCGTGGCACGTGAATGCCGCCACGACCACGCGCGCACGGTTGACGCTCGATCACCGGGCGCGGGACGACGAGGAGCTCGCGTGGCCATGGCCATTTCGCGCGACCCAGTGCCTCGATCTGTCGGCCGACGTGCAACGCGCGTCGCTGACCGCGACGCTGACGATCCAAAATGCCGGCACCGCACCATTTCCGTTCGGCCTGGGCTGGCATCCGTATTTCCCGCGCGACGCCACGACCACCGCCTCGTTCGCCGCACACTCCGTATGGCTCAACGACGCGACGCATTTGCCGGAGCGGCAGATCGATGCAACCGGTCCCTGGGATTTTGCCCGGCCGCGCCCATTTGGCGACGATACGATCGACAACGTCTTCTGTGGCTGGAACGGGATGGCCACGCTGTACTCCCCCGGGCGCGGCATCGTCACCACGATCGAGGCCGACTCCGCGTGTCGATGGCTCGTCGTGTACGCGCCCGCGGGCCGCGATTTCGTCGCGCTCGAACCGGTAACACATGAAACCGACGCGTTCAATCGCCATGCGGCGGGCGTGACCCGCACCGGCATGCGCGTGCTACCGCCCGGCGAGGCGTTTTCTTGTACGATGCGCATTGCCGTCGCGACGCTCGAATGACGCCCTTTCGATGACTGCCGGATTTTCCACGCCCTTCAAGTGCGTTTTCGACGCGCGCGCGAGCTTGGGCGAGAGTCCGGTGTGGTCGGACGACGAGCAGGTGCTCTATTGGGTCGACATCAACGCGCCGGCGCTGCACCGTTTCGATCCTGCCACCGGGCATGACACGGCGATGGCGATGCCCGAGGCGATCGGCTGTTTCGCGCTCAGTGCTGCGGGCGGCTTTATCGTCGCGTTGCGGAGCGGCGTCTGGCGCGCCGATCGCGACGGCAAGCTTGAAGGGAAGATCGCCGCAGCGCCGTACGATACGATGCATTTCCGCTTCAACGACGGGCGCTGCGACGCGCAGGGTCGTTTTCTCGTCGGCAGCATGAACGAAAAGCGCGACGCGAACACCGCCGCGCTCTACCGACTCGATCCCGATGGCGCGCTCCAGCAGGTGCTGGGCGACATGATGACCAGCAACGGTCTCGCATGGAGTCCCGACGGGCGCACGATGTATCACGCCGACACGCCGACGCACACGATCCGCGCCTTTGATTACGACAGCGCGACCGGCACGCCGTCGCGTCCGCGAATCTTCGCGAGCTGGTCAGGCGAGACCGATCGCCCCGATGGCGGCGCCGTCGACAGTGCAGGCAACTACTGGTCGGCGTTCTACCGCGGCGGAAAGGTGGTGCAATTGTCGCCGCGCGGGCAAATCCTCGCCGAGTTCCCGACGCCGGCGATGTGCCCGACGATGTGCGCGTTCGGCGGCGCCGATCGGAAGACGCTTTATGTGACGAGCGCACGGCAGATGCGCGAGCCGGACGAGTTGGCGCGCCTGCCGCAGTCGGGTGGCGTGTTCGCGATGCGTGTCGACGTTGCCGGGCTTCCGGAACCGCGCTGCGCCTTTTGACTGCGCCCAGGGGCGACGGATTCTCGCGCCACCGATGCATCTCGATCCGACCGCCTATCTCCGCATCGACGCCCATCAAAGCGTCGGCACCAGCGCCACCGGCGCGTCGTTCGCAACATCTTCCGGGGACATTCTCGAGGTCGCCGGCTTCGGGCCCGGCGCGTTTCGATTACGGATGGGGCCGCACACGCGCCCCGACTATGGCATCGTGGTCGGACGCGCGAAGGCCTGCGAGATTGCGACCGAGACCGAGGGATGGCGCTTTACGACCGGCGACGCGGCGCTCGAAATCACACGCTCCCCGCTGCGATTCCGCTTGTTCTGGAAG
>CATPAO010000368.1 GCA_955652025.1 Casimicrobiaceae bacterium | reverse complement strand
GTCGAGCCGCATTTTCTGTTCAACACACTGGCGTCTGTGCAATTCCTGACCGAAACCAACCCGAAAGAGGCGAGCCAGCTGCTCGGGCACTTGATCGAGTATCTGCGCGCCGCGCTGCCGCAATTGCGCGCGAGCTCGACGACGCTCGGCAAGGAAGCCGATCTCGCGGAGGCGTATCTCAACATCCTGCAGATGCGGATCGGCGCGCGGCTCGCGTTCAGCATCGACATCCCGCCGGAGCTGCGCGCCCATCCGTTCCCGCCGAACCTGCTGATCTCGCTGGTCGAGAACGCGATCAAGCACGGCGTCGAGCCCGCAGCCGCGGGAGGCACGATCGCGCTATCGGCCCGGCGCGACGGCGAATCGGTCGTCGTCACCGTGGCGGACACGGGCCGCGGCTTCGCCGGGGACACCGATTCCGCCGGACAGGGTGTCGGTCTTTCCAACGTCCGGGAACGCTTAGCCGCGCTGTACGGCGCGCGCGGCCGGTTTACACTGGAGCCCATGACCCCTCACGGCGCGCGCGCAACGCTCGCGCTTCCGTTCGAAGCCGGACATTGAACGCTTTGTCGTGCCCCGAGCGCTGATCGCCGAAGACGAGCCGTTACTCCGCGCGCAGCTGAAAGCGCGGCTCGCCGACGCCTGGCCCGAACTGGACGTAATCGCCGAAGCCGAAAACGGCGAGCAGGCACTCGAGCTGATCGAGGAGCAGAAGCCGGACGTCGTGTTTCTCGACATCCGGATGCCGGTGCGGTCGGGGATCGATGTCGCGCGCAGTCTGGGCGGGCGCTTTCATCTCGTGTTCGTCACCGCGTACGACGAATACGCGGTCGCGGCCTTCGAAGAGGGCGCCATCGACTACGTACTGAAGCCGGTGACGCCCGAGCGCATCGCCAAGGTCGTGGCGCGTGTCAGGGCGCGGCTCGCCAACCCACCGCTCGACTTGACGGGACTGCTCGCGCGGCTCGCCGAGCACGAGTCCGCGCAGGCGCCGCTCAAATGGATCCGCGCATCGCTGGGCGCCACGATGCAGATGATCGCGGTGGACGACGTCGTCTACTTCCAGGCCGAAGACAAGTACACGAAGGTCGTCACCGACGGCGCCGAAGCGCTGATCAAAAAGCCGATCAAGGAGCTTTTCGACGAGCTCGATCCCGAGACTTTCTGGCAGATTCATCGCGGCACGATCGTCAATCTGCGCGCGATCGCGCGAGTCGAGCGCGACTGGCGCGACCAGCCGGTCATCACGCTGCGATCGAGACCCGAAAAGCTGACCGTCTCACGGACGTTCGCGCATCGCTTCAAGGCAATGTAGGTTATTCCTGTTGCGTCGCGGCGGTCTCTGGTTGAGACAAAGCCTGCGCTTGTCGCCGCGACGCAATAACTCCGCAAATTGGAGAGGTCGCGTTCCGCGACCCTCAATGTGCGGTCACCCACCCCCTCGATGGCGCTTGCGAATGTCGCCGCTGGACCCCAGTGTAAGATTCTGGTTTTTGCCGACACATGTCAGACCTCCAGCAAACCATTGATGCAGCGTGGGAAACGCGCGCCGAGCTTTCGCCGCGCCATGCGCCACCCGCGGTCCGCGATGCCGTCGCGCACGTCATCGGCGAGCTCGATGCCGGACGCCTGCGCGTTGCCGAAAGGCGCGAGGGGACCTGGTTCACGCATCAGTGGGTCAAGAAGGCGGTGCTGATCTCGTTTCGTCTGACCGACAACGCGCCGATTGGACTGGCCGGACCGCAGGTGCCGTTCCGCTTTTACGACAAGGTGGCGACCAAGTTCGCGCAGTTCGACGAAATGGCGTTCGTGCAGGCGGGTGTCCGCGTGGTCCCGCCGGCAGTGGCGAGACGCGGCGCATTCATCGCCAGGAATGTCGTGCTGATGCCGTCGTACGTGAACATCGGGGCCTACGTCGACGAAGGCACGATGGTCGACACCTGGGCGACGGTCGGCTCGTGCGCGCAGATCGGCAAGAACGTGCATCTGTCCGGCGGCGTCGGCATCGGCGGCGTGCTCGAGCCCGTGCAGGCGACCCCGACGATCATCGAGGACAATTGCTTCATCGGCGCGCGCTCGGAAGTGGTCGAGGGCGTCATCGTCGAGGAGAACTCGGTACTCGGCATGGGCGTGTTCATCGGCCAGAGCACGAAGATCTACGACCGGGCGAGCGGCGCGATCACGTACGGCCGGGTCCCCGCCGGATCGGTCGTCGTGGCCGGAAATCTGCCCGCGGCAGACGGCAGCCACAGCCTGTATTGCGCAGTGGTCGTCAAGCGGGTCGACGCGAAGACGCGATCGAAGACCAGTATCAACGAATTGCTGCGCGCCTAATTGTGAGTCTATGTCCGTGACACTCAAATCCCCCGCCGACGTTACCGGCATGCGCGAAGCCGGCCGGCTCGCATCCGAATTGCTCGACTACCTGACGCCGCACGTGCAGGCCGGAATCACGACTGGCGAGATCGATCGTCTCGCGCACGACTATATGGTCAACGAGCAGCAAACGATTCCGGCGACGCTCAATTACGCGCCTCCCGGCCATACACCCTACCCGGCCTCGCTCTGCACGTCGGTCAATCATGTCGTCTGCCACGGCATACCCGGCGACAAGAAGCTGAAGGACGGCGACATCGTCAACATAGACGTGACGGTGATCAAGGACGGCTATCACGGCGATACCAGCCGGATGTTCTTCATCGGCAAGCCGTCGATCCAGGCGAAGCGCCTGGTCGACATCACCTACGAGGCGATGTGGCGCGGCATCCGCGCGGTCCGCCCCGGTGCGCATCTGGGCGACATTGGCGCGTCGATCCAACGCTTTGCCGAAGGCCACGGATTCTCGATCGTGCGCGAATTCTGCGGCCATGGCATCGGCAAGCAATTCCATGAGGAGCCGCAGGTCCTGCATTACGGGCGGCCCGGCACCGGCTACAAGCTGCAACCCGGGATGGTCTTCACGGTCGAGCCGATGATCAACGCCGGGCGTCCCGGCATACGTTGCCTGGCCGACGGATGGACGATCGTGACCGCCGATCACTCACTGTCGGCGCAATGGGAGCACACGGTGCTCGTGACCGATGACGGCTTCGAAATCATGACGCAATCCGCTGGCACGCCACCCCCGCCGTCGTCCTGACCGCATGGACGGCGCGCCGACGACGGCAACGGAACGTCCCGCGATTCTGCCGCCGCGGCCCCGGATCGCATTCTGGCGCGCGGAGCTCGCGCGGTCGCGCGATGCGCTCAAGCAGGCGTTCTACGCCAAGCCAGACACGCCGGCGCTGTTGCGCGAGCACGCCCGGCTGGTCGACCGCGTCGTCCGCGGCGTCTGGGCCGAGCTCGCGATGCCGCGGCATTTCGCGCTGCTGGCGGTGGGCGGCTTCGGCCGCGGACAATTGTTTCCGCAATCCGACGTCGATCTGCTGATCCTGCTGCCCGCCGATCCGGATCCCACCGCAGCCGCCGCGGTCGAACCCTTTTTCGCCGCGGTGTGGGATGTGGGCCTCGAAGTCGCGCACGCGGTGCGGACGCTCGACGAGTGCGAGACCGAGATGGCCGACGTGACCATCCGGACCAGCCTGCTCGAGCGCCGGCTGCTCGCCGGGTCGCGCAGGCTCTACGATCAGTTTCGCCGGCGCTTCGCCGCAACGCTCGACATTCATGTTTTTTACGCGGCCAAATTGCTGGAGCAGCAGCAGCGTCACATCAAATACCACGACGCCGCCTATAACCTCGAGCCCAACGTCAAGGAAAGCCCGGGGGGCCTCCGCGACCTGCAGACGGTGTTGTGGATCGCGCGTGCCGCCGGCCTCGGCAATACGTGGCGCGAGTTGACGCAAAACGGGTTGATGACCGCCGACGAGGCGCGCGCGGTGGCGCGGCAGGAGCGCTTTATCGGCGCGTTGCGCGTGCGGCTGCACTATCTCGCGGAAAGACGCGAGGACAGGCTCGTCTTCGATCAACAGGCGGCGCTGGCGCGCGAACTCGCGCTCTCCGACACGCCGAATCGGCGCGCCAGCGAGCAGCTGATGCAACGTTATTACCGCGCGGCCAAGCTGGTGCGCCAGATGAACACGATCCTGCTGCAGAACATTCACGCGCGGCTGTATCCGGCGGCGACCGAGCCGGTGCCGATCGACGCGGAGTTCCAGCGCGTCGACCAGTTGCTCGACTTGCGCGACGACGATCTGTTCGCGCGGCGTCCGCCGGCAATGCTGGATGCGTTCCTCGCGCTGCAGCGACATCCCGAGCTTACCGGGATGTCGGCGCGCACGCTTCGCGCGTTGCGGTGCGAGCGGCATCGGATCGACGTGGCGTTCCGCCGCGATCCCGCGAATCGGGCGCGTTTCATCCGCATATTTCGCGAGGCGCGCGGGCTTACGCACGAGCTTCGGCGGATGAACCTGTTCGGCATCCTGGGCGCTTATCTGCCGGCGTTCGGGCGCATCGTCGGCCAGATGCAGCACGACCTGTTCCACGTCTACACGGTGGATGAGCACATCTTGATGGTGATCCGCAACCTGCGCCGCTTCACGGAGGCGCAACACGCGCACGAATACCCGCTGTGCTCGCGGCTCATCGCCGATTTCGAGCACAAGGAAGTGTTGTACGTGGCGGGCCTGTTCCACGACATTGCGAAGGGACGTGGCGGCGACCATTCGGACCTGGGCGCGCGCGACGCGGCGCGCTTTGGTGTCCAGCACGGACTTTCGCGCGAGGACACGGAATTGGTGGCGTGGCTGGTCGAACACCACCTGTCGATGTCGGCGACCGCGCAGAAGCAGGACATCACCGACCCGCAGGTCGTCACGGCGTTTGCGCAAAAGGTCGGCAGCGAACGGCGGCTGACCGCGCTTTATCTCTTGACGGTGGCGGACATTCGCGGCACCAGTCCCAAGGTGTGGAACGCGTGGAAGGGCAAGCTGCTCGAGGACCTGTTCCGCGCCGCCCGCGCGACGCTTACCGGCGGAAGCGCGCTGAAGACGATCCAGGACAGCATACAGGCGCGCCAAGCGGAGGCAAAGCGCCTGTTGCGTCTGTACGCGGTGCCCGACCACGCGGAGGACACGCTGTGGCGCCATCTCGACACGCCGTATTTCCAGCGCCATACCGCGGACGAGATCGCGTGGCATGCGCGCCACCTGTATTGGCGCGTCGACGGGACGGCGCCGGTCGCGAAAGCGCGCCTCGCGCGGGGCGGCGCCGGTTTGCAGGTCGTCGTCTACGTGCCCGACCAGAAAGAATTGTTTGCGCGCGTCTGCGGATTCTTCGGCCGCGCCGGACTGTCGATCCTAGAGGCGAAAGTGCATACAACGCGCCACGGTTACGCGCTCGACACGTTCGCCGTGCACGATCCGTCCAATCCGCTGGCGTCGTATCGCGAAACCATTCAGTACGTCGAATTCGAGCTCAAGCGTCGCTTGGCCGAGCAACCCCCGCTCGAGCCGCCGGTGGAGGGCCGCATTTCGCGCCAGCTCAAACATTTCCCGCTGACGCCGCAGGTCCAGATCTTCCCGGACGACAAGGGCACGCATTACATCCTGGAGGTCGTCGCCGGCGATCGCCCGGGGCTGCTGGCGCGAATCGCCTTCGTCCTCGCCAAAGCCAACGTCAACGTGGTGAGCGCGAAGATCAATACGCTGGGCGAGCGCGCCGAAGACGTGTTCCTGATCGACGGCGCACGCCTGCACGACGAGCAGGCGCTGTTGCGGCTCGAAACGACGTTGTTCGAGCAACTCCGAGTATGACGATCACTCTTCCATCACCGCCACGTCGGGAAACAGCACGTCGGTGAAGCCGAAGCGGGAGAAGTCGCGCACCCGCATCGGATACAGGATGCCGTCCAGGTGGTCGCACTCGTGCTGGACGACGCGCGCGTGGAAGCCGTTCGCCTCGCGCTTGATCGGCCGTCCCTGCGGGTCGAACCCGGTGTAGGCAAGGCGCGCATAGCGCGGAACGACGCCCCGCAGCCCGGGGACCGACAGACAGCCTTCCCAGCCCTCCTCCATCTCGTCGCCGAGCGGCATCAGCGCTGGGTTGATGATTTCGGTGTACGGCACGGGTTCGGCGTCGGGATAACGCGGATTGTGGTCGACGCCGAAAATGACCACCCGAAGCGGAACGCCGATCTGTGGCGCCGCAAGGCCGGCGCCGTTCTGCGCCTTCATCGTGTCGCGCATGTCGGTGAGCAGCGCGTCGAGCGCCGATGTACCGAAGCGCGCGACCTCGCGCGAGCGTTCAAGGAGCCGCGGATCGCCCATCCGCAATACGTCGCGAATCATGTTCTCAACTCTACGCGAGGGACGCCAGGCGACTCAAGAGCGCGTGAACGCGGTCCATTGCCGTTGCGAGCACCTTGGCGATGCTTTCCATCGAAATCTGCTGCGCGCTGTCGCCGCGACCGGCCGCATGGTTCACGACGACGCACACGGCGGCGTAAGGCAGCTCGAGCTCGCGCGCCAGCGCCGCTTCCGGCATTCCCGTCATGCCGACAAGCGTCGCACCGTCCTTTTCCATCCGATCGATTTCACTCGCGGTCTCGAGACGCGGGCCCGACACCGCGCCATAGACGCCGCCGTCGATCAACGCGATGCCGCCCGCGGCCGCCGCCGCGATGACGCGCTCGCGCAGCAACGGCGTGTACGGCTGCGTGAAGTCCACATGCACGACTTGCGGGTCGGCGCCATCGAAAAAAGTGTGCGCGCGTCCAGCCGTGTAGTCGATCAGCTGATGCGGCACGATCAGGTCGCCTGGCGCGCAGCCGCGGATCGCGCCCACGGAGGCGACGGCGATCACCGCGCGCGCGCCACGCTGCTGCAACGCCCACAAATTGGCGCGATAGTTGACACGGTGCGGGGGTATCGTATGACCGTGCCCATGGCGGGCCAGGAACACCGCATCCCGGCCGGACAGCTGGCCGAACACGAGCGCCGCCGAAGGCTCGCCGTACGGCGTGCGCACCACCTCGCGGTGCGCCACCGCGAGCGTCGACAGGCGGGTGAGGCCCGTTCCGCCAATGATTGCGAGCATGAAACTTGCTTTAACTGTTTGAATTAACGGAGAGAACGATGCCGTGCCGACGGGGTTGTGATGGACAAATGCGAGCCGTCGTTCAGCGCGCCAGCCAAAAGTGCAACAATGGCGTCCCGGGCTCGATATCGATGTCAATTCATGACATTATCATTGAAAGCTTCGGTACGATGATACGTACTCGAACATCATTTTAGCCGCGAAAGACACCCCATGTACCTCGACCCCTACTTCAAGTTGATGGCGGAAAAGCAGGCATCGGACATTTTCGTCACCTGTGGCGCGCCGATCAATATCAAGATCAACGGCATCGTGACGCCGATCACGACCCAGCGAATGGATACCGAGACCGTCCGCCGCATTGCCTACGAATTGATGAGCAAGGAACAAGCACGCGAGTTCGAGAACGAGCTCGAGATGAACCTCTCCCATCTCGAAGGAGCGTACGGCAACTACCGGATCAATATCTTCCGCCAACGCGGCACGATCTCGCTCGTCATCCGCTACGTTCGCAGCACCGTGCCGACGTTCGCCGCGCTGAAGCTGCCGCCAGTGCTGCTCGACATCGTGATGGAGAAGCGAGGCCTCGTGCTGGTCGCCGGCTCCACCGGCTCGGGCAAGTCGACGACGCTCGCGGCGATGATCGATCACCGCAACAGCAACCAGTCGGGGCACATCCTCACGATCGAGGATCCGATCGAATACCTGTTTCAGCACAAGAAAAGCATCGTGAACCAGCGCGAAATCGGCGTCGACACGATGACCTATCACGCGGCGCTCGCCAATGCGCTGCGCGAAGCGCCGGATCTCATCATGGTGGGCGAAATCCGCGACAAGGAGACGATGCAATCGGCGCTCATCCACACGCTGACCGGGCACTTGTGCTTGTCGACGATCCATGCCAACAACAGCTATCACGCGCTGTCACGGATCATCAACATGTTTCCCCACGATGCGCGCGCGGCGGTTCTCTCCGACCTGTCGATCGGGCTTCGCGCGATCGTTTCGCAGCGGCTCGTGCGCAACACCGACGGCACGCAGCAGCCGGCGACCGAGATCCTGCTCAACACGTCGCTGATCGGAGAGCTGATCAAGAGCGGCGAATTCTCGCAGATCAAGGAAGCGATGGAGCAGTCGCTCTATCCCGGATCGCAGACGTTCGAGCAATCGCTTTGCCGGATGTACCTCGACGGGGTCGTCACGTACGAGGAGGCGATGAAGGCCTCCGACTCGCCGACCAATCTCGCCTGGCAGATCAACCAGAACACGCCCACCGCGCGCGTCGAGTCGATGGAACACGCGCCCAAGGGCGAGGGGAAGCGGCCCGCCGCCAACGCGGACTTCACCAACGTGACGATCAGTCCGGAGTTGCTCGATCGCCCGCATTGAGCGTCCGCATGGCCGTCGATCCGCTCCGCCGACACGGCGTGCGGCGCTACGTTTGCTACCATTCGCTGCATGGACGCCGCGGCTCGATCCACGCTCGCCTTAGCCCGTGAACTGATCGCCCGCCGCTCGATCACGCCGGACGATGCCGGCTGTCAGACGCTCGTCTCGGCACGGCTGGCGCCGCTTGGGTTTCGTTGCGATACGCTGGAGAGCAACGGCGTCACCAACTTATGGGCGCGCCGCGGCGCTGCAGCGCCACTGTTGTGCTTCGCCGGCCATACGGACGTCGTGCCGAGCGGTCCCGTCGATCAATGGGAGTCCGATCCGTTCTCCCCCACCGAACGCGACGGTTACTTGTACGGCCGCGGCGCCGCCGACATGAAGAGCTCGGTGGCCGCGTTCGTCACGGCGATCGAGGACTTTCTCTCCGCGCATCCGGCGCCGCGCGGCTCCATCGCGCTGTTGATCACCTCCGACGAAGAAGGGCCGTCGACCGACGGGACGGTGAAGGTCGTCGAGCGCCTCGCCGAGGCCGGCGCGAGAATCGACTACTGTGTCGTCGGCGAACCTTCATCGGTCGAGGCACTCGGCGACACGGTCAAGAACGGCCGTCGCGGCACGCTCTCGGGGACGCTCACCGTCCGCGGCGTCCAGGGGCACGTCGCTTATCCGCAGCTGGCCGACAACCCGATTCATCGATTGGCGCCCGCACTGGCGGATCTCGCACAAACGCACTGGGATGATGGCAACGGCGATTTTCCGCCGACGACCTGGCAATGCTCGAACATTCACGCCGGAACCGGCGCGACGAACGTGATTCCCGGCTCGCTCGAGCTCAAGTTCAATTTTCGTTATTCGACGGCCAGCACACGCGAGTCGCTGGTCGAACGGTTCGAATCCGTGCTGCGCCGGCATCGACTCGACTATCGATTGGTTTGGACCGGCCACGGCAACCCATTCCTGACGCGACGCGGTCACCTGCTCGACGTCGTCAACGGGAGCGTGCGCGACGTGGTCGGACGCACGCCGACACTGTCGACCGCCGGCGGAACTTCCGACGGCCGATTCATCGCCAACATCTGCGACGAGATCGTCGAGCTGGGCCCGGTCAACGCGACGATCCACAAATTGAACGAACGTGTGGCGATCGCCGACCTCGAGCCGCTGTCAGCCATCTATCGTCGCGTGCTCGAGCGGCTGATTCTCTGACCGGGCAATGGGTTTGCCGCAGGACCTGGAAACGCTGCGGGACTGGCTGCGCTACGCGGTGACCCGCTTCGGCGAGGCGAAACTCGCGTTCGGCCATGGCACGACGAACGCCTTCGACGAAGCCGCGTACCTGCTGCTGCATGTGCTGCACCTGCCGCCGGATCGCCTCGACACATTTCTCGACGCGCAGCTCACCCACGCGGAAAAAGCGCAGGTTGCTGCGCTCTTCGCGCGCCGGATCGACGAACGGGTTCCCGCGGCGTACTTGACCGGCGAAGCGTGGCTCGGCGAGTTCCGTTTTTACGTCGATCCGCGCGTCATCATTCCGCGCTCGTTCATCGCACCGCTATTGCCGGAGGGATTGGCGCCTTATCTGCCCAATCCGGACGACGTGCGCAAGGCGCTCGACCTTTGCACCGGATCCGGATGTCTCGCGATCCTACTTGCGCACGCGTTCCCCAACGCCGACGTCGACGCGGTCGACATTTCGCCGGACGCGCTCACCGTCGCACAGCGTAACGTCAGCGATTACGGACTGGCCGGTCGCATCAACCTCCTTCGCTCCGATCTGTTCGCGAATCTGCGCGACAAGCGTTACGACCTCATCATCAGCAATCCGCCGTACGTCACGACGACAGCGATGGCGGAATTGCCGTCGGAATTCCGCCACGAGCCCTCGCTCGCGCTGGCGGGCGGCGTCGATGGACTGGATGCCGTGCGAGCGATCATCGACGCGGCGCCGCCGCACTTGAACGAGCGCGGGATCCTGGTGGTCGAGGTCGGCCATGGCAAGGACGCCGTGGAGACAGCATTCCCGCGCCTGCCGTTCGTGTGGCTCGCCACCGCGTCCGACGTCGATGCGGTGTTTCTGTTGCAACGCGAGGACTTAGCCGCGACATGAGCGCCGCCGGGCCGTCCCAAGGCGCGAATTACTCCCCCTCGGGGGGCAGTGCAGCGGCGGCAGCCGCAAGCGTGGGGGCACACCAACTACGGCGCAATGTCGAAGAACTGCCGGATCTTT
>CATPAO010000367.1 GCA_955652025.1 Casimicrobiaceae bacterium | reverse complement strand
GTGATCGTCATGTGGCGGGGCACCGCAAGCGGGGTCTGGTCGGACACAAAAGCGCGCAAGGTTCGAAGCGACATGGTCATCCTCCGGGAATGCGGAGAGCGGAGAGCGGCGTGCGTGGGCGCAAAGGCATATCATTGCACATTCACACAGGTGCGACGGCGCGCCCTCGCACGTTCGGGAGACTTCCATGGGCCATGCCGAATTCACGCTTTCCGACCGTTCGCAAGCGAAGCCGATCTCGCTCGACGAATATTGGATGCCGTTCACACCGAACCGCGAGTTCAAGGCGGATCCCAAGCTCGTCGTCCGTGCCGAAGGCATGTATTACTGGAACGACCGCGGCGAAAGAATCATCGACGCCGCCGCCGGCCTGTTTTGCTGCGCCGCGGGACACGGGCGCCGCGAAATCTCCGAAGCCGTGGGAAGACAGCTCGCCGAGCTCGATTTCATCGCGCCGTTCTTGCGCGGCCATCCGAAGAGCTTCGAGCTTGCGGCGCGCGTCGCTGCGTTGACGCCGGGCGATCTTAACCACGTCTTTTTCGCCAATTCGGGCTCGGAAGCGGTCGACACGGCGATGAAAGTCGCGCTTGCCTATCACCAGGCGCGCGGCCAGGCCGGACGGACGATGTTCGTCTCGCGCGAGCGTGCGTACCACGGCGTCAATTTCGGCGGCGTCTCGCTATCGGGCATGGTCAACAACCGGCGCAAGTTCGGCCCGACGCTGCCCGGCATCGCGCACATGCGGCACACGCATCTCAAGGAGAATCTCTTTGCGCGCGGCGAAGGCGCGCACGGCGTTGAGCTCGCCGACGACCTCACGCGCTTCGTCAATCTGTATGGTGCCGAGAACATCGCCGCGTGCTTCGTCGAGCCGATCGCCGGCTCGACCGGTTGCCTCGTGCCGCCGAAGGGCTATCTGAAGCGGTTGCGCGAAATCTGCGACGCGCACGGCATCCTGCTCGTATTCGATGAAGTGAGCACCGGATTGGGCCGCACCGGACAGAATTTCGCGGCGCAGTCGTTCGATGTCACGCCGGATGTCATCACGATGGCCAAGGCGCTCACCAACGGCGCGCAGCCGATGGGCGCCGTCGCGATTTCCGCGCGCATCCACGACGCGATCATGGGCGCCGCGCAGGAGGGCGCCATCGAGTTCTTCCACGGCTACACGTACTCAGGGCATCCGGCCGCGTGCGCCGCCGCCCTCGCGACGCTGGACATCTACCGCGACGAAGGACTGTTCGAGCGCGGGCGCGAACTCTCCCCCTACTTCCAGGACGCGATCTTTTCGCTCAAGGACGCGCCGCACATCGTCGACATCCGCGGTTACGGGATGATTGCCGCGATCGACGTCGCCAGCGACGGCGCCCCCGGCCGGCGCGGCCACACGTTGCAGAAGAAATTGTTCGACAATGGTCTGCACCTCAAGACGACCGGCGACTGCGCGATCATCGCGCCGCCGTTGATCGCGACGCGCGAACATATCAATATGATGACCGACATCTTGCGCCGAACGCTCGCTGGCCTCTAGCATCCGCAGGTCCGGCGACGATCGGTCTCACCGATTAAAAAAGGGGGACAAAGAGATGAATTCGAGACAGGCATGGCAAGCATTGCTCGGGAGCGCATTCGTTGCCGTGGTCGCCGCCGCGCCGGCGCTCGCGCAACAGAAGGAAGTCACGATCGGCTATCAGGACATGGTCGTGCCGTATCGCGTGGCGCAGGAAGCGAAGGAAATCGAAAAGGCCACCGGCTACAAGATCAATTGGAAGCAGTTCGGCGGCGGCGGCGAAGTGATCAAGGCGATGGCCTCTGGCGCCGTCCAAATCGGCGAGGTCGGGTCCGCGGGCGTCTCGGCGGCCGTGTCGCGCGGCGAGCCGTACGAATTGTTCTGGATCTTGGACGACATCGGCGACGCCGAGGCCCTGGTCGCGAAGAACGGTTCGGGCATCAACTCGGTCGCCGATCTCAAGGGCAAGAAAATCGCGGTGCCGTTCAATTCGACGACGCATTTCCACACGATGGTCGCGCTCGACCAGGCGAAGGTGAACCCGGCCGACGTGCAGATCCTCAACATGCGCCCGCCCGAGGTGCGCGCGGCGTGGCAGCGCGGCGACATCCAGGCGACGTTCATCTGGGACCCGGTGCTCGCCGAAGTGAAGAAGGACGGCAAGGTCATCATCTCGTCCGGCAAGATTTCCGCCGAAACCGGCAAGGCGACGTTCGACGGCTACATCGTGAACAAGGACTGGGCGAAGGCCAATCGCGACTTCATGGTCAGGTTCGTGAAGGTGCTTGCAGCGTCCGACGAGAAGTACCGCGCGAACCAGGCGAAATGGACGTCCGACACACCGGAAGTGAAAGCGGTCGCGAAGTGGTCGGGTGCGAAGCCTGAGGACGTGCCCGCGGGCATGTCGCTGTACCGTTTCCCGACGCTCGCCGAGCAGAACGGCAAGTGGCTCGCGAAGGACGGCGTCGCCGCAAAAGCGCTCGCGGCCACCGCCGCGTTCCAGCTGTCGCAGAAGCAGATCGAGAAGACGCTGCCGGATTATTCGGCGGTGGTAAATTCGAGCTACGCGCAGGACGCGGCAAAGTGACGGATGCATCCCCTCACCCCAACCCTCTCCCCGCGCGCGGGGAGAGGGAGCGACGCGCCTAGCGTCGAGCGGGTGAGGGGCGATATCGATTGAGCAAGCTCGAAGTCCGCCACCTGAGCGTCAACTATGCCGGCAGCGGCGGACGCTCGACGCTCGCGCTGTCCGACGTCAATCTCGCGCTCGATCCCGGCGATTTTGTCGTCGCGCTCGGCGCTTCGGGCTGCGGCAAGACGACGCTCCTGTCGTGCATCGCCGGTTTCATGCTGCCGTCGGAAGGCGAAGTCATCTTGGACGGCAAGCGCGTGATCGGCCCCGGCGCCGAACGGGGCGTGGTGTTCCAGAAGCACGCGCTGATGCCATGGCTCAACGTCATCGACAACGTCGAGTTCGGCCTGCGGATGCGCGGCGTATCGAAGCTTGAACGGGAGACGATCGCCCTCGACAAGCTCGGCACCGTCGGGCTCGAGCAATTCGCCCGCGCGCCCGTTTACCAGCTTTCGGGCGGAATGCAGCAGCGCGTCGGCCTTGCGCGGGCGCTCGCCAGCGATCCCGAAGTCATGCTGATGGACGAGCCCATGGGCGCGCTCGATGCGCTCACGCGCGAGCAGATCCAGGAGTTGATCCTGCACCTATGGTGGAAAACCAAGAAAATGTTCTTCTTCATCACGCACAGCGTCGAGGAAGCGCTGTTCCTCGCCACCGAGCTGATCGTGATGACGCCGTCGCCGGGGCGGATCGCGCACCGCTACGCGCTCGATTTCGGGCGGCGCTTCGTCGAATGCAACGACGCGCGGCTCGTCAAGGCCGACCCGGCGTTCATCCGGCTGCGCGAGGAGGTGCTGCATCTGATCCATTCGGCGCCCGCGGCCTCCGACTTAGTGGGCGTGGCGGTCCCATGAGCGCCGCCGGGCCAAGGCGCGGGCGCTCCCCCGGGGGCAGCGCGGCGGCGAACGCCGCAAGCGTGGAGGTCCCGAGCACGGTTCCAGCGCCCCCTTCCAGCACCGCAGATGCCATCGACCCGCCGTCGACAGTCCCTCCGATGCGCACGATCAAGGGCTACAGCCTGCCCGGCGAAGGCTCGAGCACCGCGATCAGCGTCGCCACGGTCATCGGATTGTTCGCGCTGTGGTGGATCGCCACGCACTTCGGCTGGATCCGCGACCTGTTCCTGCCGACGCCCGAGCGCATCGTCACGAGCTTCGCCGACGCATGGAAAGGCGACATCCAGGGCGGGCGGCCGCTGTCCGAGCACTTCTGGTGGAGCCTCTATCGTGTCTTCGCCGCGTTCGTGCTGGCGTGCCTCACGGCCATTCCCGCGGGAATCGCGATGGGCGTGTCGCGGATCGCACGGGGGATCTTCGATCCGCCGCTCGAGTTCTACCGGCCGCTGCCGCCGCTCGCGTATTTGCCGCTGATCGTCATTTGGTTCGGCATCGAGGAGACGGCGAAGATCGTGCTGATCTATCTCGCGTGCTTCGCGCCGCTCGCGATGGCGGCGCGCGCCGGCGTGCGAAGCGTCACGATCGAGCAGATCAACGCCGCGTACTCGATGGGCGCGTCGAAATGGCAGGTGATCCGCCACGTCGTGATCCCCGCCGCGATGCCCGAGATCCTGACCGGGATGCGAATCGCCATCGGCTTCGGTTGGACGACGCTCGTCGCGGCGGAGATGGTGGCGGCGACGGCGGGCCTCGGGCAAATGGTGCTGAACGCGTCGAATTTCCTGCGTACCGACGTCGTGATCATGGGGATCGTCGTGATCGGCGTCGTCGCCTATCTGTTCGACCTGCTGATGCGCCAGATCGAACGGAGGCTCGTGCCGTGGAAAGGCCGCGGATAGGCGTCAACGGGCCCCAAGGCGCTGTTGCAGAGGGGGACACCCC
>CATPAO010000366.1 GCA_955652025.1 Casimicrobiaceae bacterium | reverse complement strand
TCTCTATACGCGGCCGGATGCGGCCGATCTTCGGACGGCGATGCCTTACGCCAGGGAGGTCGCGCGCAACCAGGCGCGGCTCTCCGCCACTTTCAAGGTGTATCTCGCCAGCGGCGTGACCAGCGTCGTCGACATCGGGGGTCCATTCTGGAACTTCGATATGCGCGACGCGTCCGAGCGAACGCCGGCGGCGCCGCGCGTTGCCGTTGCGGGCCCGCTCATCTCGATGGTCGCGGATCCCAAGCTCGATCTGGGCGATCCGCCGATCATCAAAATCACATCGCCCGACGAGGCGCGCGCCCTCGTTGCGCGCGAGCTGGCGCGGAGGCCCGACTACATCAAGGTCTGGTTCATCCATCGCTTGGACGATGATCTCGCCGCGCACGAAGCGATCGTGAAGGCTGCCGGCGATGCCGCGCATCGCGCCGGCGTGCCGCTCGCCGTGCACGCGACAGAATTGGTTACCGCCAAGGCAGCGTTGCGCGCCGGTGCCGACTTCCTCGTGCACTCCGTCAGTGACACGCTCGTCGACGACGAGTTTCTGGCGCTCGCCAAGCAGAACCACATCCTGTACTGCCCGACGCTTTTCGTGGTTCCCGGCTATCGCTATGCCCTGTCCAATACATGGCAGCCGACTGCGGCGGAGTTGCGCCTCGCGGATCCACGGATCGTCGCGACGATGGGCGATCTCGCGCGCATACCGAGCGCCACGCTGCCCGACGCCATCGTCAGAAGCATGGCCGCGGCCGTCCCGCCGAAACCGTCGCCAATCGAGCTGAAAAATCTGCGCACGATATGGGACGCCGGCATCACCGTCGTCATGGGAACCGACGCCGGCAACATCGGAACGTTGCATGGCCCTTCGGTGTTCCGGGAAATGGCATTGATGCAGGAGGCGGGCCTGACCCCGCTCGAGGTGCTGCGAGCGGCAACGATCAACGGCGCCCGGGCCGCGCGCCGCGACAGCGAGATAGGCGGCATTGCCGCAGGCCGCCTCGCCGACTTGCTGATCCTGGACGCCGATCCGGTAGCGGGTGTCGAAAACCTGAGCCGCGTCTACCGCGTGATCAAGGACGGGCGCGTATTCGATCCGGACGAGCTGATCCGATCGATTCGATGATGGGCGATCCGCCCGCCGCGGTCTAGTCAGGCGGAGGGAACGGCCAACGCCCGTTCGAGCACGCACGCAACGTGGAGCGCTTGTCGCGCGCCCGATCCGCGCGTCCCATCGGCGATTTGATGACGGCAGCTCGTGCCGTCGGCGACGATCAGCGTGTCGGCCGCCGCCGCCCGCACGGCCGGGAGCAACGACAGCTCGGCCATCCGCATCGAGACGTCGTAGTGCGCCGCGTCGAAGCCGAAGCTGCCGGCCATGCCGCAACAGCCCGATTCGATCACGTCGACCTTCATCCCGGGGATCAACTCGAGCGCCGACTTGGCGGGCGCGACCGCATCGAACGCCTTCTGATGACAGTGACCGTGCAGCAGCGCGCGCGTCTCCGGCAGCGATCGCAATAGCAACGTCAGTTGGCCGGCACGCAGTTCCGCAGCCAGAAACTCCTCGAGCAGGACAGCGCGCGCGGCAAGCCGATCCGCGTCGTTGCCGAGACCCAGCACAAGGTATTCGTCGCGCAGCGACAGGAGGCACGCGGGCTCCAGCCCGACGATCGGCATGCCGCGCTCCACTGCGCCGCTCAGCGCGGCGATCATGCGGCGCGCCTCGCGCTTCGCCTCCGCGACCCGTCCCGCCGCCAGATACGTCCGCCCGCAACACAGCGGCCGCGCCGCATCCGCGTCGTCGGCTGCCGCACGCGCGACGTGAACGCGATAGCCGGCGGCGCGCATCACTCGGAGCGCCGCGCGCGCGTTGTCCGGCTCGAAATAGTTGGTGAACGTGTCGACGAAGAGAACCACGTTCGCGCCCGACGCCTCCGCTTCACCGGTATCGGTATCGCGCAAAAACGTGTCACGCCGCCAACGGGGCAGCGACCGCTGCCGCGCGAGACCGAGCCAGCGCTCGCCGATCCACGCGGCGCCGGGCAGCGTTTCGCGCAAATTGCCGACCCACGGCAACCGCGCCGCCCAGGACGCCCAGCGCGGAAGATCGGCGATCCAGCGCTCCTTGCGCGTCTGCCCATGAGCTTTTTTCCAATGGTGCAGGAACTCGATCTTCATCTTCGCCATATCGACGCCGGTCGGACATTCGCGCCGGCAGCCCTTGCAGCTGACACACAGGTCCATCGCGTCGCGCACCGCGTCGGATCCGAGCGCGTCGGAGCCGAGCTGTCCCGACAACGCGAGCCGCAGCGTATTCGCACGGCCGCGCGTCAGATGCTGCTCGTCGCGGGTGACGCGAAAGCTCGGGCACATCGTGCCGGCGTCGAATTTCCGGCAGTGGCCGTTGTTGTTGCACATCTCGACCGCCTTGCCGAATCCGCGCGCGGGATCGCCGCCGCTGCCGGGCGCGGTCAACGTATCGGCGACCGGATCGTTGCGCACGTCCCACGCCGACCAATCGAGCGCCGGTTCGAGCGGCAACGTCCGGTACCGCGGCGGAAAGCGGAACAGCGAGGCGTCGTCCATCCGCTTCGCGCGAACGATCTTGCCCGGGTTCATCAAGCCGTCGGGGTCGAACAGATCCTTGATTTCCTCGAACGCGCGCGTCAATCGCGGGCCGAATTGCCACGCGACCCATTCGCTGCGGACGAGTCCGTCGCCATGCTCGCCGGAGAACGCGCCTTTGTACTCGCGCACCATCGCGCCCGCTTCCTCGGCGATCGCGCGCATTTTGAGGGCGCCGTCTTTTCGCATGTCGAGGATCGGCCGGACGTGCAGCGTGCCGACCGACGCGTGCGCGTACCAGGTGCCGCGTGTCCCATGCTTCGCAAAGACTTGTGTCAGCCGGTCGACGTAATCGGCGAGATGCTCGAGCGGCACCGCGCAGTCCTCGATGAACGAAACCGGCTTGCCGTCGCCTTTCATGCTCATCATGATGTTGAGCCCGGCCTTGCGCACGTCCCACAGTGCCTTTTGTCGACCGCCGTCGGGGATCGGCACGACGCTGCCGGGCAATCCGAGGTCGCCCATCAATTCGGTGAGCTGCCCGAGCTTCGCCACCGGCTCTTCGCGCATATCGCCGATGAATTCGACCAGCAGGATCGCGTCCGGCGCGCCGACCAATGCGGCCTCGATCACCGGACGGAACGCGGGATTGCCGCGCGCCAAGTCGATCATCGTGCGGTCAACCAACTCGACCGCGGTCGGGCCGAGCGCGACGA
>CATPAO010000365.1 GCA_955652025.1 Casimicrobiaceae bacterium | reverse complement strand
GTAACGGCGCGAGCAGCCGGCACGAAAAAAGCCCCGCGATCGCGGGGCTTTTTCTTTGCTCCGCCCGACCGCTACTTGGATGGCGGCGCGGTGCCGGGGAGGGGCGTCGCAGGTGCCGGGCCCTTGAACAAATCTTCGAGCGACTGGGCGTCCTTGTTCTGGTCTTTGTCTTCCTGTTGCATCTGCTGCTCGGTTTGCGGCTGACCGGTGGGCGCAGGGGACGACCTTCCCGATTCGGACGGCGGCAACTCAATCTGGACCTTGGTGGGATCCATCGTCGACTCGGCGGCCTTGTAGACCATTACCATCTGCGGGAATAGGATCACGAGCCCGATCATGACGATCTGGATCAGGACGAAGGGAATGACGCCCCAATAGATCTGGCCCGTGGTGACCGGCGCCGTCATCTTGCGTGTCAGCTTGTCGAGATACTCCTTCTTGGGCGCGACGCTCCTTAGGTAAAAGAGCGCGAACCCGAACGGCGGATGCATGAACGACGTCTGCATGTTGACGCCCAGCAGCACGCCGAACCAGATCAAGTCGATCCCGAGCTTGTCCGCGACGGGTCCCACCAGCGGCACGACGATGAACGACAGCTCGAAAAAGTCGAGGAAGAACGCCAGGAAGAAAATCAGAACGTTGACGACGATCAGGAAACCAAGCTGTCCGCCGGGCAATCCCGTCAGCAGATGCTCGACCCAGACGTGCCCGTTGACGCCGTAGAACGAGAGGCTGAACACGCGCGCGCCGAGCAGGATGAACACGACGAACGTCGACAGCTTCGCCGTCGTATCCATCGCCTGTTTGACCAATTTCCACGACAGCCGGCGCCGCGCAAGCGCCATGATCAGCGCGCCGGTCGCGCCCATCGCGCCGCCTTCGGTCGGCGTGGCGACACCCAGGAAGATCGTACCGAGGACGAGGAAGATCAGTGCCAGCGGCGGAATCATCACGAACGTCGCGCGCTCGGCGATCTTCGACAAGAGGCCGAGCTTGAGGAAATAGTTGATCACCGCAGCGAAGAACGCGATACCGGTCCCCACGCATGTCGCAATGACGATCGTCTCGTCGAGCGGGGACTCCTTCAGATAGAGCTTCGCGTAGGCGACCGCCGCTGCCGCGGACAGCGCGACCAGCACGCCGACCGAGACGATGCCACTTTTGCCGCTCGCCTCACGCAGCGAGCGCGCTTCCAGTGGGAGCGCGGGCACCCAATGCGGCTTGACGAACGTCACGACGAGCGTGAATACCGCGTAGAGGCCGGCAAGCGCGATGCCCGGGATAAAGGCGCCGGCATACATGTCGCCGACCGAGCGGCCGAGCTGGTCCGCCATGATGATCAGCACGAGCGAGGGCGGAATGATCTGCGCCAGTGTGCCCGATGCGGCGATCACGCCGGACGCGAGACGGCGGTCGTAGCCATAGCGCAGCATGATCGGCAGCGAGATGAGGCCCATCGAAATGACGCTGGCCGCAACGACGCCCGTCGTGGCCGCAAGCAGCGCGCCCACGAAGATCACCGCGTAGGCCAGTCCGCCGCGGAGCGGTCCGAACAACTGGCCGATCGTATCGAGCAAATCCTCGGCCATGCCGCTTCGCTCGAGGATCAGGCCCATGAACGTGAAGAATGGCACGCACAACAGCGTGTCGTTCGACATCACGCCGAAGACGCGATCGGGCAGCGCCTGAAACAGCGTCTCCTGCAAAAGCCCGAGCTTGATGCCGACGAGACCCCAGAAAATACCGACGGCAGCGAGCGAGAACGCCACCGGAAAGCCGAGCAACAAGACGATGATCAGCGTGACGAACATCATCGGCGCGATGTTCGCGATGAGCCACGCGCTCATGGCTTGGCTCCCAGATCCTGTCCCCGCTGGCGCGCAATTTCTTCGGCCAGCTCTTCCTCGGCAGTTTTGGCGTGGAGCTTCTCGAGCGGATTGGGAATCTTGCCCTGCAGGAAGGCGATCCGCTTGATGAGCTCGGACGCGCCCTGGAGGATGAGGAGGAAGAAGCCGATCGGCACCATGAGACGCGCCGGCCAGATGATGAGGCCGCCGGCGTTGGTCGACACCTCGTTTCGGGTGAACGAATCCATGAACAACGGCCATGAGAAATACATGATGACGAAGGTCATCGGGAACAGAAAGAACACGAGGCCGAACACGTCGATCCAGTTCTGCGTCCGCGCGGAAAGTCGTCCCTGGATGATGTCGATCCGCACATGCTCGTTGCGGAGCAAGACGTAACCGGCACCGAACAGAAAGATCACCGAGAACATGTACCACTGGATCTCGAGGTAGGCATTCGAGCTGTAGTTGAACGCCTTGCGGATCGTGGCGTTGGTGGCGCTGATCAGGACGACGGCGAGGATGAGCCAGTAGACCAGGCGGCCGATGCGCTCGCTCATTGCATCGATCGCCCGCGACACGGCGAGCAGGGCATTCAAGGGCGCTCCTCCCATCGCGCGGCCTTCGCGCCGCGACCTGTGGCGAGCCGTTCATGTTCGAGGTTCGTCCGCAGCGGCAGGGCCGGGACCTCGATTGCGGCACCGGCGGATTATACGGCCGGCGGTTGCCGTGTCGTGGTTTTCGCGGGCGGCGACAGCACGGGCGAGCCGGTCGGCGATGCTAGAATCGTATTTTTGCCACTCGCCGGCAGGTCGCCCATGTTCAATCGCGCCACGAGCCTCGAAAAGAGCGATCCTGAGCTCTGGGCCGCGATCGCCGCCGAGAACCGGCGGCAGGAAGAGCATATCGAGCTGATCGCATCGGAAAACTACGCGAGTACCGCCGTCCTCGCCGCGCAGGGATCGCAGCTGACGAACAAATACGCGGAGGGTTACCCGGGCAAACGCTACTACGGCGGTTGCGAGTTCGTCGATGTGGTCGAGAAGCTTGCCATCGACCGCCTCAAGCAGATATTTCACGCCGACGCGGCGAACGTGCAGCCTCATTCGGGTGCACAAGCGAATCAGGCGGTTTTTTTCGCCGCGCTCAAGCCGGGCGACACGATCCTCGGCATGAGCCTGCCGCACGGCGGCCATCTGACGCACGGCTCGCCGGTCAATCTGTCGGGGAAATGGTTCAAGGTGATCCCCTACGGCCTCGATCTGCAGACCGAATTGATCGACTACGCGGCCGCCGAGCGGCTCGCCCACGAGCACAAGCCGAAGCTGATCATCGCGGGCGCATCGGCGTATTCGCGCGTGATCGACTGGAAGCGTTTCCGCGCGATCGCGGACGGCGTAGGCGCACTCTTGATGGTGCACATGGCGCATTACGCCGGTCTGGTTGCCGCGGGCGTCTATCCGACACCGGTGGGCATCGCGGACTTCGTCACCAGCACGACGCACAAGACGATGCGCGGTCCGCGCGGCGGCTTTATCCTGATGAAAAGCGAGCACGAGAAGGCGATCAACTCGGCGGTGTTTCCCGGTATTCAAGGCGGTCCGCTGATGCACGTGATCGCAGCCAAGGCGGTGGCCTTTGGCGAGGCGATGACGCGCGACTTCAAGATCTACCAGGAGCGCGTGCTCGAGAACGCGCGCGTGGTGGCCAAGGTGCTGCAGGATCGGGGCCTGCGGATCGTGTCCGGCGGGACCGACTCCCACATGTTTCTGCTCGATCTTCGCGCCAAGCGGATCACCGGCAAGGATGCCGAGGCGGCGCTGTCGCGCGCGCATATCACGGTGAACAAGAACGCCATTCCGAACGATCCGGAAAAGCCGTTCGTGACGTCGGGTATCCGTATCGGCAGCCCGGCGATCACGACGCGCGGCTTCGGCGAGCTCGAGTGCGAGGAGTTGGGCCACCTGATCGCGGACGTACTCGACGCGCCGTCGGATGAGGCGGTGCGGACGCGCGTGCGCAATTCGGTCGGTGCGCTGACGCGGCGTTTTCCGGCGTATCGTTGACCTGCAATGAAATGTCCGTTTTGCGGCAGCGCCGACACGCAGGTCATCGATTCGCGCGTGTCCGAGCCGGGCGACTCGATCCGCCGCCGGCGCAAATGCGCGGCGTGCCAGAAACGGTTCACCACGTACGAGACCGTCGAGCTGCGGCTCCCGCAAGTGGTAAAAACGAACGGCAATCGCGCCGATTTCGACGTCGCGCGGGTCCGGGTCGGCTTCCAGCGCGCGTTGCACAAGCGGCCGGTGCCCACCGAGTACGTCGACGCGGCGATCGACCGGATCGTGCAGCGTGTGCTCTCGCTCGGTGAGCGCGAGGTGGCGTCGCGCCAGATCGGCGAAATGGTGATGCAGGAACTCTACAAGCTCGACAAGGTGGCGTACATTCGCTTTGCCTCGGTGTATCGCTCGTTTCAGGATGTCTCGGATTTCCGCGACGCGCTGAAGGAAGTCGAGGCGCCGGCCGCGGCGGCGAAACGATCCCGTCGCTGAGGTTCGGCGCGCCGGCCGGGGCGCCGCTGGTATGGAACGAGTACCCCTCCTGACGCGTCGCTAGTTTGATGACGCCCACACCGATGTCCGAATTCAGCGCGACCGATCGCGCGCACATGGCACGAGCGCTGGCGCTTGCCGCCCAAGGCCTCTATACGACGACACCCAATCCGCGCGTCGGTTGCGTGATCGTTCGGGACAATGCAGTCATCGGCGAAGGCTTTCACGCTCGCGCCGGCCTTCCGCACGCCGAGGTGAACGCGCTGTCCGACGTGCGCCGCCGTGGCCTCGATGCTCATGGCGCGACGCTCTATGTCACGCTGGAGCCTTGCAATCATCACGGCCGCACGCCGCCGTGCGTCGACGCGATCCTGGCGGCCGGCGTGTCGCGGGTCGTCGCGGCGATGGAGGACCCCAACCCTGCCGCAGCGCACGGGGCCTTGCGACTGCGCGCGGCGGGGACTCGTATCGATTTCGGTCTGCTCGAAAACGAGGCGCGCGAGCTCAACATCGGCTTCGTCTCGCGCATGACGCGCAATCTGCCCTGGGTGCGGCTGAAAGTGGCGGCCAGCGCCGACGGCCGAACCGCGCTCATCAACGGCAAGAGCCAGTGGATTACCGGTGCGGAGGCGCGGGCGGACGGGCATGCGTGGCGTGCGCGCGCGTGCGCCGTCTTGACCGGCATCGGGACGATCAGAGAGGACAATCCGCAGTTGACGGTGCGCGCGGTGGCGACGTCGCGACAGCCGTTGCGAGTGATCATCGATCGGCGCGGCGAGACGCCGGCCGATGCGCGCGTGTTTGCCACGGGTCCCGTCCTGCTCGTTACCGGCGGCGCGCGCAATCCGGCATGGCCCTCCGGTGTCGAAACGCTGGCGCTGCCGAATGCCGACGGGCGCGTGGATCTTCCGGGGCTGATGCGCTCGCTTGCCGGTCGCGGCATCAACGAATTGCATGTCGAAGGCGGTGCGCGTCTCAACGGTGCATTGATGGCAGGCGGCCACGTCGACGAGCTGCTGTTATACGTCGCGCCGATCGCCTTGGGCGACCCGGCGCGCGGCATGTTCGAGCTCGACCTTCCGTTGAGCACGCTTGCCGCGCGGATTCCGTTGACGTGGCACACCGTCGATCGTGTGGGTCCCGACCTGAGATTGATCGCCCGCGTCGTGCGCCGAGGAACCGCCTGATGTTTACGGGCATCGTCCAAGCCGTCGGGCGGATCGAGCGCGCCGTGCCGCAGGGAGATGGCCTTCGACTCGGCGTCGCCGCGGGATCGCTCGACGCCTCCGACATTGCCGTCGGCGATAGCGTCGCCGTGAATGGCTGCTGCCTGACGGTTGTCGAGCGCAATGGCGGCCTGCTGGTGTTCGACGTCTCGGCGGAAACGCTCCGCTGCACTGCGGGGCTGGACCGCCCCGGCGAGGTCAATCTCGAAAAGTCCCTGCGGCTCGCCGATCGCCTAGGCGGCCACCTGATGCTCGGTCACGTCGACGGCACTGGGGTTGTCGCCGAAATTGCCGCGGTGGCGGGCGACGCGGGGGGAAGCTCTCGACTCGCCATCGACGCGCCGGCCGAGCTCGCGCGGTTCGTTGCGCCGAAGGGGTCGATCGGCGTGAACGGCGTGAGCCTGACTATCAATTCGGTGGCCGGCGCGCGCTTTGCGGTCAACCTGATCCCGCATACACTGACCGTTACGTCCCTCAAGCACCTGGTGCCCGGCGCCCGGGTGAACCTGGAAGTGGACGTGGTGGCGCGATACGTCGCTCGTCTGGCCGAATTCGAGCGCTGATGCGTGCCTCGCGCGGTCGACAACACACTCGCGCCCGAAGGAGAGAAGCCCATGGATCTGACGACGCTCGAACGCCTGCCGCTTTGGATTGGCGGGCGCGCGTTTGCACCGTCGACGACGCGTTATGGCGAAGTCACCAACCCGGCGACGGGCGAAGTGATCCGGCACGTCCCGTTTGCGAACGCAGCGGACGTCGACGCGGCCGTCCAGGCGGCGGCGGCGGCCTTTCCGGCGTGGCGCGCGGCGCCCGCGTTGCGTCGTGCGCGCGTGCTGATGCGGTTTCGTGATCTGCTCGAAACCCACAAGAAGGATCTCGCCAAAGTCGTCACGCAGGAGCATGGCAAGACGCTCGTCGATGCGGAAGGATCGCTCACGCGCGGGCTCGAAGTGGTCGAGTTCGCGACGGGCATTCCGCATTTGCTGAAAGGCGAGTACAGCGAGGCTGTGGGCACGGACGTTGACAGCTATTCGCTGCGTCAGCCGCTCGGCGTGTGCGTGGGCATCACGCCGTTCAATTTTCCCGCGATGGTGCCGATGTGGATGTTTCCGGTGGCGCTCGCGTGCGGGAACACATTCGTGCTGAAGCCGTCTGAGCGCGATCCCACGCTGTCGCTCCGCTTGGCCGAGTTGCTGCACGAGGCGGGACTTCCCGGCGGCGTATTCAATGTCGTCCATGGCGACAAGGAAGCGGTGGATGCGTTGTTGCGCCATCCGCAGGTCAAGGCGATCTCGTTTGTCGGCTCGACCCCCATCGCCAAATACATCTACGAGAGCGGCGCGGCGCATGGCAAGCGCGTGCAGGCGCTTGGCGGCGCGAAAAATCACGCTGTCGTGATGCCCGATGCCGACCTCGATTTCGCCACGGAGGCGATCATTGGCGCCGGATATGGATCGGCCGGCGAACGCTGCATGGCGATTTCGGCCGTCGTGGCCGTTGGCGATGTCGCCGACACGCTGATCGACAAGCTTGCCGCACGCGCCCGGCAGATAACCGTCGGCCCGGGCGATGCCGATGTGGAAATGGGGCCGGTGATCACTTGCGCGGCGCGCGATCGTATCGTCGGTTTGATCGATCGTGGTGTCGCGGAAGGCGCGCGACTCGTCGTCGACGGCCGGCGTCCGGCCGTGGCGGGCCATGGTAACGGGTTTTTCGTCGGCGCGACGCTGTTCGACGACGTGACCCGGGACATGACGATTTATCGCGAGGAGATTTTCGGCCCTGTGTTGTGCGTAGTGCGAGTCGATTCGCTGACCGACGCCATTGCGCTCGTCAACGGCAATCCTTACGCCAATGGTGCCGCGCTGTTCACGCGCTCCGGATACGCGGCGCGCCAATTTCAACAAAGTGCCGAAGTGGGAATGACCGGAATCAACGTTCCAATTCCAGTGCCGATGGCGTTCTACTCGTTCGGCGGATGGAGGAGCTCGCTGTTTGGAGACCTGAATGTGCACGGGACCGATGGCGTTCGCTTTTATACGAAACTCAAGACGGTGACATCGCGCTGGCCGGACGACGGTAGCGCCGCGCCGGGATTTCATATGCCGTTGATGGGCTGACGGCACGCACGTCGCTCGGGGCGCCCGCCTGCGCACGTTATTGGCGCTCCAATCGGGGGACCCCCACGCTAGCGGCTTCCGCCGCTGCGCCACCCCCCATTGCGGGCCGAGTGCCGCGGCTCCACGCCGGGCTGCGCCGGCATGGACGGCACGAGGAGGTGTTGCGTCTCGCAACGCCGCGGCCCGCAAGGCCAATTCGCGCCGTGGGACGCCCCGGCGGCGCTCAATCGGCAATGATTCGCCACGAAATGCGGCGCTCGCTCGGGACATCGCCGAGAAACGCCTGGGCAGCGAGCATCGTGCCCGACGGAGCGTCGACGCGGATCGTCTGGCGATACAAGGGAACGCAAGGCGTGACGGAGGGGCTCAATGTGGCTCCGACTCGCTCGCGTTGCATGGGTTCATGGGAACGAAGCGTAGGCCGGCGCAAAGGGCAGCGGCATCGGCCCGACGGCCTAGGCCGAGAGTCGTATTGCTTCGCCACGACGTACCCGGCGCTGCCCCTTGACGCCATTTATTTTAGGTCTAATATATTTAGGGGCGAATAAAGTTGCGGGCCGCGCCCGCGACCACGGAGCGGCAATGCGGATTCTTTGCGTCGGCGGCGGTCCCGCGGGCCTGTATCTGGC
>CATPAO010000364.1 GCA_955652025.1 Casimicrobiaceae bacterium | reverse complement strand
GTAGGCCACCACCTCCTCGGCAGCGACAAAGCGGCTGCTGGCGCGGCCGGCAACCAGTGAACGGCCGTCGAAGCAGTCGTTGGGCCCATAGGTGGCCACCAGTTCTTCCCGGTCGAATTGCGAGACATGGCCTTTGATGAGCACGAACAGGTACAGCGGCTCGATATCGGAGTCGAGGATCGTCTCACCTTCACGGAAGTAGGCAATATCGACGCCGTCGCGAACGAGCTGCTGCTCTGCGGTGTCGAGGCAGTCAAACGGCGAGGCGGCGAAATCGAACGCGTTGGGCATGACCCACCCTTGACCAACCAAGGAAGATAGTGAATGCTACCCGATGCAACGCACGCAACACCTGCGTGTCCCTAATATCTGCCGGATTCAAGGGGATTTCGTTTGTCCTGTCGGTGGAGTTATTCTTCCTGCCCATGCTGACCAGCCGCATCGACCGGAACGCGCCTGAATCGAAAATGACGATTCGGGCCGCCTCCTTAATTCATATTCCGAGGCAACGATGAGCGAACGCGAACCAAACTTGTATCCCCCGCCGGACGCCGTCGCGAAGGGTGCGCACGTGTCCGGCATGGCTGCCTATAACAAGCTGGTCGCCGAGGCCGAAGTCGACTACAGCGGGTATTGGTCGCGGTTGGCCCGCGAATTTATCAGCTGGAAGAAGCCGTTCACCAAGTCGCTGGACGAGCGCAATGCGCCGTTCTTCAAATGGTTCGAAGACGGGACGCTGAACGTGTCGTACAACTGCCTCGACCGCCAGGTCGAGCGCGGTCTCGGCAACAAGGTGGCCATCATCTTCGAGGCCGACGCCGGCCAGGTGATCCGGGTTACCTATGGCGAATTGCTGGGACAGACCTGCCGCATGGCCAATGCGCTGAAGGCGCGGGGCGTGAAGAAGGGCGACCGCGTCGTCATCTATATGTCGATGAGCGTTGAGGGCGTGGTCGCCATGCAGGCGTGCGCGCGCATCGGGGCCACGCATTCGGTGGTGTTCGGCGGCTTCTCGGCGCACAGCCTGCGCGACCGAATCCAGGATGCCGGCGCGGTAATGGTAGTGACCGCCGACCAGCAAGTGCGTGGCGGGAAACAACTGCCCCTAAAGGCACTCGTCGACGAGGCTTTTGCGCTGGGCGGTTGCGAGACGGTAAAGGAAGTACTCGTCCTCCGGCGTACCGGCGGCACCATCGAATGGGACGCCTCGCGCGATCGTTGGCTGCACGATGAGCTGGCGGATCAGAGCGCGACCTGCGAACCCGAATGGGTAGGCGCCGAGCACCCGCTGTTCCTGCTCTACACCTCGGGCTCAACGGGCAAGCCCAAGGGCGTGCAGCATTCCAGCGGCGGCTACCTGCTCCACGCAGCGCTGACCACCAAGTGGACGTTCGACCTGAAGGACGACGACGTCTTCTGGTGCACCGCCGACATCGGCTGGGTCACCGGGCATACGTACATCGCCTACGGTCCGTTAGCCTTGGGCGGCACTGAGGTCGTATTCGAAGGCGTGCCCACTTATCCGGACGCTGGGCGCTTCTGGAAGATGATCCAAGATCATAAGGTCAGCGTGTTCTACACCGCCCCCACGGCCATCCGCTCACTGATCAAATCCGCCGATGCCAACAATGCGGTGCATCCAAAAAGCTATGACCTGTCGAGCCTGCGCATCCTCGGCTCGGTCGGCGAGCCCATCAACCCGGCGGCCTGGGAGTGGTACCACCGCGAGGTCGGCGGCGGCCGCTGCCCGATCGTCGATACCTTCTGGCAGACCGAGACCGGCGGCCACATGATCACGCCGCTGCCCGGAGCGACGCCGCTCGTTCCCGGCTCGTGCACCTTGCCGTTTCCCGGGATCGACGCGGCGATCGTCGACGAGACTGGCAACGACGTCCCGGACGGACAGGGCGGTATCTTGGTCATGAAGAAGCCGTGGCCGAGCATGATCCGCACGATCTACGGCGACCCAGAGCGCTACCGGAGCAGCTACTACCCGCCCGAGCTCAAGGGGTACTACCTCGCAGGCGACGGTGCGATTCGCGATCCGAAAACAGGCTACTTCACGATCACCGGCCGCATCGATGACGTGCTGAACGTCAGCGGACATCGTATGGGAACGATGGAAATCGAGTCGGCGCTGGTCGGGCATACGGAACTGGTCGCGGAGGCTGCGGTGGTGGGCCGGCCCGATGAGACCACGGGGGAAGCGGTCTGCGCCTTTGTCGTGCTGAAGCGCGCGCGGCCGACGGGCGAGGAGGCGAAGAAGATCGCCAACGAGTTGCGCAACTGGGTCGCCAAGGAGATCGGCCCGATCGCCAAGCCCAAGGACATCCGCTTCGGCGACAACCTTCCCAAGACCCGCAGCGGCAAGATCATGCGAAGGCTTCTGCGCTCGATTGCCAAGGGCGAGACGATCACTCAGGACACGTCGACGCTCGAGAATCCGGGCGTCCTGGAGCAGCTCGCCGAAAGGAACTGAGGGCCAAAGCACGCCGTCCGCCGCGGTACGGCAGTTCGCCGCATCTTTCCGACACCACCACCGCGGACCCACAAGGAGACTCCATGGACGCCGATCTGACGACTCGTATCGCGAACGACCCGAGGTACCAGGAGCTGAAAACCAAGCGCTCACGCTTCGGCTGGTGGCTGACGCTGGCGATGATGGTTGTCTACTATGGCTTCATCCTCCTCGTCGCCTTCGACAAGCCATTCCTAGCGACGCGTCTGGGTGAAGGCGTCACCACGATTGGCATGCCGCTCGGGTTCGGCATTATCGTCTTCACGATCGTCATTACCGGCATATATGTGCGCCGCGCGAACAGGCAATACGATGCGCTGACCGAACAGGTCATCAAGGGAGCGCTGAAATGAAGTCATGGGCACGAGCGACGACGCTCGGCACGCTCGCATGGCTCGTGATCGCCGGTGCGGCGCAAGCGGCCGGCCCGGACCTCGGCCAAGCGGAGAAACAGCCAACCAACTGGACCGCGATCGCGATGTTCGCGCTGTTCGTGTTAGGGACGCTATTCATCACCAAATGGGCCGCAAAGCGCACCAAGTCGGCAGCCGATTTCTATACGGCCGGCGGCGGCATCACCGGATTTCAGAACGGCCTCGCCATCGCCGGTGACTACATGTCGGCCGCATCGTTCCTCGGGATTTCGGCGGCGGTGATGACGGGTGGATTCGATGGGCTGATCTATTCGATCGGCTTCCTCGTCGGTTGGCCAGTGGTTACG
>CATPAO010000363.1 GCA_955652025.1 Casimicrobiaceae bacterium | reverse complement strand
CGCTTCACGATCGCCGAGGCACAGATCGCCGAAGGGCGCGCCGACCCGCACTGGCGAGCGTTGCTCGCGTTCGAGACGGCGCGCACGCGCGCGCTGCTCGAATCGGGCCGGCCGTTGACGCGCGCACTGACGCTACGCATCGGGCTCGAGCTTCGAGCGATCATCGCCGGCGGACTGCGCGTGCTGCATCGAATCGACGCCGTCGGCGGCGACGTGTTTCACCACCGGCCGCAACTGACGGCGCGCGATTGGATGGCGGTCGGCTTTCGCGCCGTCGTGCCGCAGCGCAGAACCCGTGTCGCGCCCGCATGACGCCCGACGAATATTGCCGGCACAGGGCCGCGCAGAGCGGATCGAGCTTCTATTACAGCTTCCTCTTCCTGCCGTCTCCGCGCCGCCGCGCGATCACGGCACTCTACGCGTTCTGCCGCGAGGTCGACGACGTCGTCGACGAAATCGCGGATCCGTCGGTGGCCCGGACCAAGCTCGCGTGGTGGCGGCAGGAGATCGCGAACGCTTTCGCCGGCACCGCACAACATCCGGTGGCACGCGCACTTATCCCGGTGGTCGCGAGCTACGCGTTGCCCGAGGCCCATTTCCAGACGGTGATCGACGGCATGGCGATGGACCTCGAGCAAAGCCGGTATCTCGACTTCGCCGCGCTCGAGCAATACTGTCATCGCGTCGCCGGCGTGGTCGGCCTGATGTCGGCGGAGATTTTCGGCTACGCGCATCCGAGCACACGCAGCTATGCGCGCGATCTCGGTGTCGCGTTTCAACTGACCAACATCGTCCGCGACGTCGGCGAAGACGCGCAGCGCGGCCGCATCTATCTGCCGCAGGAAGACCTGGCGCGATTCGGCGTTGCGCCATCGTCGTTACAGGGTGGCAAGGCGACCGACGGCTTCCGCGCGTTGATGGCCTTCGAAACCGAGCGAGCGCGCACGTGGTACGCGCGCGCCTACGCCGCGCTTGACCCGCGCGATCGCCGCGCCCAGCGCGCCGGTCTCATCATGGCCGCGATCTATCGAACGTTGCTGGATGAAATCGCGCGCGATGGCTTCGAGGTGCTCGACCGGCGGACGTCGCTGACGCCGCTGCGCAAGCTGTGGATCGCTTGGAAGACCGCGCGAAGCAACTGACGGCCGCGTCCGCGCCGATACCGGTCGTCGGCGGCGGCTGGGCCGGTTGCGCAGCGGCGCTCGTGCTGGCGGAAGCCGGATTTCGCGTGGCGCTCTACGAGTCCGCAGCGACGCTCGGCGGTCGCGCGCGCCGAGTCGTCTCTGACGGGTTGCCGCTCGACAACGGTCAGCACCTGATGCTCGGCGCTTACGTCGAAACGCGAAGGGGCATCGCGAATGTGCACGACGGTCGACCGCCGCTCTCCCGGCAACGGCTCGCGCTAGTTCCGTTCGCGCCGACGCAGACGAACGCGCTCACATTGCGCTCGCGCCGGCTACCGCCCCCCCTCCATTTGCTGTTCGGGTTGTTGCTGGCGCAGGGACTCGCGGCGGCCGATCGCATCGCCGCGGTCCGCTGGTTCGCGCGACTGAAGTTCAACGGCTATCGCTGTCCCGCCGACGCAACCGTGGCGGAGCTAATGCGGGGTCTTCCGGCACGCGCACGCGACCTCATCTGGGCCCCCATCTGCGTCTCTGCGCTCAATACGCCGCCCGACGAGGCGTCGGCGCAGATTTTCGCGAACGTGCTCCGCGCGACGTTCGACGGCGACGCCGACGCTTCCGACATATTCGCGCCCGGCGTGGATTTGAGTGCGCTATTTCCCGAGACCGTCTCGCGCTGGCTTCTCGCGCGCACCCACGCCGTTCACCTGCGCACCGAGGCGACGATTGCGCGGATCGGCACAGACGGCGTCACATTGACGGCGGGTAACGATGAGATTCACGCCGACGCCGTGGTCGTCGCCGTCGGTCCGCATCAGCTCGCCCGTGCCTTCGGCGCCGAAGCGCGAGCGGGCGACGCGAACGTCGCGCGTGCCATCGCGCAAGTGGACCAATTCGCGTGGGAGCCGATCGTCACCGTCTATCTGGGCTACGCCGGGGCCGTCGACCTGCCTTCCGGCCTCGTGCGACTCGACGACGCGCCCGGCCAATGGGTGTTCGACCGGCGCGACGTGCTCGCGCGCGGCGAAGCCAACGCGCCGGCGCTCGCCGGCTTGCTCGCCGTGGTCATCAGTGCGGGCGGCGCGCACGAGACACTCGATCAGCGCTCCCTCGTCGCCGCCGTCGACGCGCAGTTGCGCCGTTTGCGGCCCACGCTTCCGCAACTCGTGTGGACGCAGGTCATCACGGAAAAACGCGCAACCTATGCATGCACGCCAACGGTGGATCGCCCGCCGGCCGGCCAGCTCACCGACGGAATCTACTTGGCGGGCGACTACACCGATCGCGCGTTTCCAGCCACGCTGGAAGCGGCGGTCCGCAGCGGTCGCGCCGCGGCGATGCGGCTCATCGGCGACAAATTGCGCTAATCAACCGGCATCTCACGCGCGCGGTCGCGCAAGACGAATTTCTGGATTTTACCGGTCGCGGTTTTCGGCAGCGGACCGAAAACAACCGTCTTCGGAATCTTGAAATGCGCGAGATGCTCGCGGCACCAGCCGACGATGTCGGCCGCCGTGACCGCCTTTGTGCCTTGCTTCAGCGTCACGAATGCGCACGGCGTCTCGCCCCACCTGGGATCGGGCCGCGCGACCACCGCCGCTTCCATCACTTGCGAATGACGATAGAGACACTCCTCGATCTCCAACGAGCTGATGTTCTCGCCGCCCGAAATGATGATGTCCTTGCTGCGGTCCTTGATCTCGATATAGCTGTCCGGATGCCAGACCGCGAGGTCGCCGGTCCGGTACCAACCTCCGATGAATGCTGCGTCGGTCGCCGCTGCGTTGTCGAGATAACCCTTCATTATCGTGTTGCCGCGGAGCATTACCTCGCCGATCGTCGCACCATCCCGCGGCACCGGCAGCGCCGTGTGCGGGTCGGCCACCTGCAATGCCGCGAGCGTCGGCATCGGCACGCCTTGCCGCGCCATCCGCTCCACGCGTGCGGTCATCGGAAGCTCGTCCCACGCGTGTTGCCCCACGCATAGCGTCGCCGGGCCGTAAGACTCGGTCAGTCCGTAGAGATGGGTGACGCGAAAGCCCATTGCCTCCAACGCTTCGATGACGGCCGACGGCGGCGCCGCGCCGCCGGTCGCGACGTCGACGATGTGGTCGAACTTCGTCTTCATCTCGGCGGGCGCGTGGATCAGCATATTGAGCACGACCGGCGCGCCGCACAGGTGTGTCACCCGATGCTCGCGGATCGCCGCGAAGACGTGCTCGGGCAGCACGCGGCGCAGACAGACGTGCGTGCCGCCCGCCGCAGTCACCGCCCACGTGTACGTCCAGCCATTGCAATGGAACATCGGCAGCGTCCACAAGTAGACGCTGTCGGCGTCCAAGCGAAACGCGAGCGCGTTGCCGAGCGCGTTCAAGTACGCGCCGCGGTGGTGATAGACGACCCCCTTCGGGTCGCCGGTCGTGCCCGACGTGTAAAGCAGCGACAGCGAGTCCCATTCGTCCGCGGCGCCCGGCCATGCAAATTCGGGATCGCCTGCCGCGAGCAAGGCCTCGTACGAGATCGAGCCGAGACGCTCGCCGTCGGGACCCTCGGGATCATCGATATCGACGACCAGCAGCTCGCGCGCGTTTTGGCGCAGTGCCGCCTTGATCGTCGGCGCGAATTCGGTGTCCGTGATGAGCACGCGCGCGCCGCCGTGATCGAGGCAGAAGCCGATCGTTCGCGCATCGAGCCGGACGTTGAGCGCATTCAGCACGGCGCCCAACGCCGGCACCGCGTAATGCGCTTCGAGCAGCGCCGGGATGTTGGGTGCCATGATCGCGACGGTGTCGCCGCGACGGACGCCGCGCTGCGCCAGCGCCGATGCCAAGCGGCGGCAGCGGGCCTCGAATTCGCGATACGTATAGGCAAGACGGCCATGGCGGACGGCGATCCGGTCGGGCCAGATCATCGCGCTCCGCTCGAGAAACGTGACCGGCGACAACGGGACGTAATTGGCGGGCGTCTTCGGCAGCGGTGTCACGGGAATAGCGGCGATCACGCGCGGGACGGCGGCGACGTCGCGCCGTCGCCGAGCGCGCGGCACATCAGCAGGCCGTCGAGCCAACGCCCGAATTTGAATCCCACGCCCGGCAGTCGTCCGGCGGCCTCGAAGCCGAGCGCGCTGTGCAGCGCGGTCGTCGCCACGTTGGCGGTGTCGCCCAGAATGGCGATCATCAGCCGATCGCCGCGCGCCGTGCAGGCGGAGATCAGCGTCGACAGCAGCGCCCGCCCGATACCGCGCCGTGCGGCATTCGCGGCCACGTACACCGAGTCTTCGACGGTGTAGCGATATCCAGGACGCGGCCGATACACGCTCGCGTACGCGTAGCCGACGACATCGCCGCCGGCGTCCGCAGCGACGAAATACGGATAACCGGCGCCGACAATCGCCTCGAAGCGTCCGTGCATTTCATCGGCATCCGGCGCGACGTACTCGTAGGTCGCCGTGCCGGTGCGGACGTTGTCGGCATAGATCGCCGCGATGGCCGTCACGTCGGACGCTGTCGCCACGCGGACGGTGAACCTCGCGCTCATCCCCGCGGCGCACCGACGCGGTTCCGCAACAGCCGCTGCTGTTCGCGGTTCCATTCGCGTTCCTTGATCGCCTCGCGTTTGTCGTGTTGCTTCTTGCCTTTCGCAAGGCCGATCGCGAGTTTGATGCGTCCGTTCTTGTAGTGCAGATCGAGCGGCGTCAGCGTATAGCCCGCGCGCTCGACCTTGCCGACCAGCCGGTTGATCTCGTCGCGACGCAAAAGGAGCCTGCGCGTGCGCGTCGGATCGGCGTGGACGTGCGTCGACGTCGTCGAGAGCGGACTCAAATGGGCGCCGATCAACATGATCTCGCCGCTCTTGACGATGACGTACGCCTCCTTGAGGTTCGCGCGTCCGGCACGGATGGATTTGACCTCCCAGCCTTCGAGCGAAAGACCGGCCTCGAAGCGCTCCTCGATAAAATAGTCGTGAAACGCCTTGCGATTTTCGACGATACTCATGGGGCCCTTCGCCCACTGGCCGGCATTGGCGCCATCATTCTACGATTCCCCCATGCAGCGCGTGAAGAAATCGGTGCTGGTCCGCTACGCGGCGGCGGAAATGTTCGAGCTGGTCGATCGGGTCGACCTGTACCCGCAGTTCCTGCCATGGTGCGGCGGCGCGCAGGTGCTTAATACGGAAGACCGCGGCAAGACGGCGCGGATCGACATCGACTATCATGGCGTGCGCGCGCATTTCACGACCGATAATGTCACCGATCCGCCGCGGTCGATCGTCATCACATTGAAGGATGGCCCGTTTCGGCATTTGCACGGCGAATGGCAATTCCGCGAACTGGGGTCGCGCGGCTGCAAGATCGAGTTCGAGCTCGCGTACGAATTCGCGACGGCGCTGCTCGAAAAAGTCGTCGGTCCCGTGTTCAACCACATCGCGCACTCGTTCATCGACGCCTTCGTGCATCGCGCTGAAGCGGTGTACGGCGATCGCACGTGAGCGCGCCGGCGCGGCCGCTGAAAATCGTCGTGGTCTACGCCGCGCCGGGCGTCGAGGCGGAGATCGAACTCTTGCTGCCGGCGGACGCCGTCGTCGCCGACGCGGTGGAGGCGTCCGATTTCATCGCACGCCTTGCGCTCGACCGCGCGGCCATCGGCTACGCAATCTTCGGCCAGCGCGCGCGCGCCGACACGCCGCTTCGCGACGGCGACCGCGTTGAACTGACGCGCCCGCTCGTTGCCGATCCCAAGGACGCACGCCGGCGGCGCGCGCGGGACCATCCGTTGGCGAAGATCCGGCGGGAACGGTCGCCCGGCTCCGAAGCTTAGTCGAAAGAAGCGTTGCCTGGCGGCGCGAATTACGCCACAATCCGGCCCGTGATGCGCCCGTCCATCCGCGTCGCCCTTGTTCGTCGCGTGATGGCGCGAGGTCTCTGGCTCGCCGTCGCCGCGCTGCCCTCGGGCGCGCGTGCCGCCGAGGCGGGCGATCGATCATTCGCCGGTGCATCGCTCGACCAGGCCGCGCGCGCGGCCGAACGGGTTTGGCAAGGCACGCAGGACTTGGGGCAGTTCGCGCTCGGCCTGATCGGGGTCGAATATCGCTACGGCGGCGAAACGCCGGAACGCGGGCTCGACTGCAGCGGACTCATCCGCTACGTGTTCCAGCAGGTGACCGGCGTCACGCTGCCGCGCACTTCGCGTGAATTGAGCCACGTCGGCGCCCGCGTCGGGCTGAATGACCTGCAGGTGGGCGACCTCGTGTTCTTCAACACGCGTAATTTCGCGTTCTCGCACGTCGGGCTCTACCTCGGTGACGATCGATTCATCCACTCGCCGAGACGCGGGCGCGAGGTCGAAGTTTCGACGCTTTCCAAGGAATACTGGCAGCGCCATTTCAGCGGCGCGCGCCGATTGGTGGGCGTGCTTCCCGCGCTGATCCCAACGCTGATCCCCGACGCTCTGGCGGCGGCCCCGGCTTCCGCGGACAGCGACGCCACGAAGCACGACGCGGAATAACCGGGTGGTCAGTCCTTCGCG
>CATPAO010000362.1 GCA_955652025.1 Casimicrobiaceae bacterium | reverse complement strand
GATCGGGTCACAGACGGTGCTCGCGCAGATCGTGCAAATGGTCGCGCAGGCGCAGCGGAGCCGCGCGCCGATGCAGCGACTGGCGGACCGGGTGGCGCGCTGGTTCGTGCTCGCGGTTCTCGGCATTGCGGCGCTGACTGCCATCGTGTGGTGGCTGTTCGGTCCGGAGCCGCGCGGGACCTATTCGGTGCTCAACGCCGTGGCGGTGCTGATCATCGCCTGTCCCTGCGCGCTCGGGCTCGCCACGCCGATGTCGGTGATGGTCGCAAGCGGCCGAGCCGCGACGAGCGGCGTGCTGTTCCGCGACGCCGAGGCGCTCGAAACACTGCGCCAAGTCGATACGCTGATCGTCGACAAGACCGGTACGCTCACCGTGGGACGCCCCGTCTTTGCCAAGGCGATCGGTGTGCCGCCGTTGGACGAGCAGGAGGTTCTGCGCATTGCGGCGAGTGTCGATCAGGGCAGCGAACACCCGCTCGCGAATGCGATCGTCGAAGACGCGCGGAGACGCGGCCTACAACTCGCGAAGCCGGAGGGTTTCGAATCCGTCACCGGTCTCGGCGCGCGCGGAACGGTCGAAGGCCGCTCGATGCTGCTCGGCAACACGGTATTGCTGCAAGACGCCGGCATCGATCCCACGCCGCTCGCGTCTGACGCCGAGCGACTGCGCGCGGATGGCGCGAGCGTCATCTTCCTCGCAATCGACGGCCGCCTTGCGGGGCTGCTCGCCGTGCACGATCCAATCAAGGAATCGACGCCCGCGGCGATCCAGGCGCTGCACGACGCGGGCATTCGTCTGATCATGGCGACCGGCGACGGCCGCACGACGGCCGATGCCATTGCGCGCCGGCTTGGCATCGATGAAGTCCATGGCGAAGTGCGACCGCAGGATAAGGCCGACCTGATCGCCGCGTTGCAGGAGCAAGGTCACGTCGTCGCGATGGCGGGCGACGGCATCAACGACGCGCCCGCGCTGGCGCGTGCCAACGTCGGCATCGCCATGGGAACCGGGACCGACGTCGCGATGAGCAGCGCCCAGGTCACGCTCGTGAAGGGCGATCTGCGCGGTATTGCGCGAGCGCGCGAGCTTTCGGAGCGGACCGTCGCCAACATGTACCAAAATCTGCTGTTCGCTCTGGTCTACAACACGTTGGGCGTGCCGATCGCCGCGGGCGTGCTCTATCCGTTCTTCGGGATCCTGCTATCGCCGCTCGTCGCGGCGGCGGCGATGTCGTTGAGCTCGGTCTCGGTGGTGGGCAACGCATTGCGTCTGCGATCGGCCTAGGCGCAACGAACGAAGGTCGCCGTCCCTAATGCCGGTGTTGATGATGGATGTCGGGAAAATGCGGGTGCGCGTGGCGCATCGGTTGATGCGTATGCGGATGGACGTGCGGCTCCTCGCCCTCCCAAACAAAATCATGAACGTGCCGATGATGCTCGTCGTGAGCGTGCGAATGCGAGTGTTCCAGGCGTTCGTGCCTATGAGTGTGCTCATGGCGCTCCGACACGTGCAGCCAGACGCCCCACGCCATCAAAGCTGCGGCCACGAACAGGGCCAGCGTCAGCGGCTCGTGCTGGACCGCTATCGCCACGGCGGCGCCGAAGAAGGGGGCGACCGAGAAATACGCTCCGGTTCGCGCCGCGCCGAGCTCGCGCAAGGCGACGATAAAGAGCATGAGGCTCACGCCGTAGCCGGCGAGTCCCACCAGAGCCGCGGCCATCGAGAGCGACAGGGATGGCAGCGTCGCGCCTGCCGCGAGCGCAATGCCAATATTGACGACGCCGGCAATCAAGCCCTTGGCGCAAGCGATCGTCATCGCATCATTGGCGGCGACCTTGCGGGTGAAATTGTTGTCGACGGCCCAGCACAGGCATGCGCCGGCGACGAACAGCGCGCCGGATGAGAATGCGAGGCTACCGGGCGTCCAGGCGAGCACTACGCCGGCCAACACGATGAGACCCATCCCGAGGGCAACGCGGCGATCGAAATTCTCGCGAAATACGAACCACGCGAGCAGCGCGGTGAACACCGCCTCCAGATTCAGCAACAGCGCACTGACGGAAGCTGCGGTCGAGGTTAAGCCGACCATCAGCAGCACGGGTCCGAGCACGCCGCCGAAGGAAATCGCCCCGCCCAGCCACGCGAGGTCGCGGCCGCGAGGCAAGCTGAACTTCGTCGAGGATGAGCGCTTCGCGCCGTAACGCACCAGCAGCCCGCACCCCAGACCCAGTCCCGATCCGGCGTAAAGCAACCCGGCCAGCATTACCGGATCGATTTCGCCGACGAGACGCTTGGCAAGCGGGGTACTCGCCCCGAACAGGACCGCGGCACCCAACGCGCTGAGGACGCCCGGTTTAGCCCACATGCGCCATCGTGCCCAAATCACCCCGCCGGGCGCAAGCGAATTGCCGTCGTTGCGACACCTGTCGAATACATCGCGCGTCGCGAATTTAGCGCTCGCCGTTTGGCGCGGCCCGCCTGTAGACTAATACCCGGTATCTGCCCGGGGCGGATTCACAACGCACCGGATGCGGAGGCCGAAGGGAGCTCGCCCGACGCCTTGTCCTGGCGGGGATGTTCAGCACGAAACGAAGAGTTCGAACCATTCATGGCAGGTCTGCAGAAGAAGCAAAAAAAGGCGCGGGTCCTCGTTGCCCGGCCGACTCGCGTCAGCGCGTCGGCCCCGACGGCGAAGGAGGTCGGCGGCCTAGTACGCGCGGGAAAGCACGCCAAGGCGATCGAACGCGCCACCAAGGCGCTCGCCGCCTCCGGCCTGACGGTGGCTGAGAAGCTCGAGCTGCTGGACATCCGCGCAGCAAGCTTCACCGCCCGGGGCGAGCTGGACCGTGCATCGGCCGATGCAGAAGCGATGTTGGTCCTGGCCAAGCGCGCTAGGAAGGCCGCATTCAGCGCACAAGCGCAGAAGCGCCTGGCCCTGGTGCAAAAGTGCGCGGCCAAAGGGCAAGCCCCGTCGAGTGCGGGGGCCGGGCGCACGGCGCGCGCAAACGCAAATCCGGTCGACGAAACACAGCGCATACAAAAGGAAAACAAACAGCGCACCGCAGAGCTGGCGGTCATCCACAGCATCCAGCAGGGAATGGCCGGGAAGCTCAGCTTCCAGGAAATCGTCGACCTCGTGGGCGACAAGCTGCGCGAGGTCTTTGGGACCGGCAGTCTGGGTATCCGCTGGTACGACCCAAAGGCCAACCTCGCGCATTACCTGTACGAGTACGAACACGGCGTCCGACGAAATTACCCGCCGATGCCGCCGCAGCCGGGCGGCACGTTCTCGAAGATGGTGGCGACGCGCCGGCCAATCGTCCTACACAATCGCGGTGAAGCGTCGCGATTCCAAAGCATTCCCGGCAGCGACCCGAGCCTGTCATCCGTCTACGCGCCGATCATTGGCAGCAACCGCGTGCTCGGCCAGATCGCGCTCTACAACTATGAGCGCGAGAACGCGTACGGCGATTCCGAGATCAGGCTGCTCACCATCGTGGCCGCGAGCATGGGCGTGGCGCTCGAGAACGCGCGACTCTTCGACGAGACGCAGCGCCTGTTCAAGGCCGAGCGGCAGCGTGCAGCGGAACTCGCGATCATCACCAGTGTTCAGCAAGGTCTCGCGTCCAAGCTGGACATGCAGGCGATCTACGACCTGGTTGGCGACAAGCTCGCCGAGGTGCTGAATTCGCAGGACATCGACATTCGTTTATACGATCCCGTCACGAATCAAGTCTTCTTCCCGTACCTCAAGGATCGTGGCAAGCGGCTTCACCCGCCGCCAACGCCATTGACCGGCGTGGCGAAAGTTGTGATCGAGTCCGGACAGACCTGGCTCGTCAATCGGGACATGGAACGCCGGATGGCGGAGATCGGCTCGAAGAACATTCCCGGCACGCAGATGGAGAAATCATTCGTTGCGGTGCCAATCATCGCCGGTGATCGGGTGATGGGAGCGGTCGGCGTCGGTGACTATGAGAAGGAAGACGCCTTCGACGATTCAAGCGTGCGTCTTTTGCAGACCGTCGTCTCCGCCATGGGCGTCGCGCTCGAGAACGCGCGCCTGTTCGACGAAACTCAGCGGCTGTTCAAGGCCGAGCAGCAGCGTGCGGCGGAACTCGCGATCATCAATTCCATCCAGCAAGGCCTCGCAGCCGAGCTGGACTTCCAGGCCATCGTCGATCTCGTCGGCGACAAATTGCGCGAGGTCTTCGATACACCGGATCTCAGTATCCGCTGGCATGACGAGAAGACGAACCTCAGCCATTTCCTGTACGCGTACGAGCACGGGAAGCGCCTGTCGCTACCGCCCACGGCCCCAACGCCGGGGGGACCGTTCGAAACGATAAAACGAACGCGGCAGCCGGTCGCGCTGAATACCGTGGAGGACTACCGTGCGATGCCGGTGGGCACGGTGCCTGGCACGGACCCGAGCAAGTCGATGATCGCAGTTCCAATCATCAGCAGCGACCGTGTGCTCGGATCCGTCACCCTTGAAAACTACGAGCGCGAGAACGCCTATGGCGAATCCGAGCTGCGCCTGCTCTCCACCATCGCCGCCTCGTTGGGGACGGCGCTCGAAAACGCGCGCTTGTTCGACGAAACACAGCGGCTGCTCAAGGAAACGGAACAACGTAACGCCGAGCTCGCGATCATCAACAGCGTGCAGGCGGCGCTCGCGGCGGAGCTCAACATCCAGGGGATCTACGACGCGGTCGGCGACAAGATCCGCGACATCTTCCACAACCGGGACATGGGCATCCGCATCTACGACCCGAAGACGAACCTGATCCACTGGCCATACACGTACGAAAGGGGCCAACGGCTCACCATTCCGTCCAGGCCGCTCGCCGAGAAAGGCTTTGCCCGACACGTCATCCGCACGTGCGAGACGCTGGTCATCAACGAAAGAATTGACGAGGAATCAGCGAAATACGGCAGCTTTACGATTCCGGGAACGCAGGACGAAAAGTCGGCGTTGTTTGTTCCGCTGGTCGTCGGGGGCCAGGCGCGCGGGCTTATCAACCTGGTCGACATGGAGCGTGAGCACGCCTTCAGCGACTCCGACGTCCGCCTGCTTCAAACGCTCGCCAACAGCATGAGTGTCGCGCTCGAAAACGCGCGGCTTTTCGACGAGACGCAGCGGCTCCTCAAGGAAACCGAGCAACGCGCGGCCGAGCTCGCGATCATCAACAGCGTACAGGAGGGGTTGGCGTCGAAGCTGGAGATGCAGGCGATCTACGACATGGTCGGCAACAAGATTCGCGAAATATTCAATGCGGATGTCGTCGGCATCAGCCTGTACGAACCCGCCGCCAATCTAGTTCGCTACGCCTTTCTGGTCGATCACGGCGAGCGCTTTCATCCGGAGTCACAAGCGCCGAGTGGCTTTACTGCTGAGATTCTGCGGACGCGCCAGCCTCTGGTATTTCACACCGCCAACGAAATGAATCGAAGGATGGTGGAATTGGGTTCCAGCAACATCGGCGGCGGCACCGAAGACAACTCGTTCATCTACGTTCCGATCTTACGCGGTAGCGACGCAAACGGCGTGATCGTTGTAGGGAAGCAGCGTGCGCACGCCTTATCGGATTCTGACGTGAGCCTGCTCTCCACGCTCGCCAGCGCGATGAGCGTCGCGCTCGAGAACGCGCGGCTGTTCGACGAGACACAGCAACTACTCAAGGTAACCGAACAGCGCAACGCCGAGCTCGCCATCATCAATAGCGTGCAGGCCGCGCTTGCGGCCGAGCTCAACATCCAAGGCATCTACGACGCGGTCGGTGACAAGGTCCGGGAGATCTTTCACAACTCGGATATGGCCATTCGCATCTACGACCCGCAGACCAACCTGATGCATTTCCCGTACATGTACGAACACGGGAAACGTCTCACCGTCGCATCGCAGCCGCTGGCAGAACGGGGTTTCGGACCGCACGTCATCCGTACCCGCGAGACGATCGTGATCAACGAGAACATGGCGCGGACCATCGAAGCGTATGGCTCTTCCACGTTGCCGGGAACGGATTTGGAGAAGTCACTCGTCATCGTGCCGTTGATCGCGGGCGAACAAGTCCGTGGGATGATCGATCTGGTCGACATGGAGCGCGAGCATGCCTTCGGCGACTCCGACGTCCGCCTGCTCCAAACGCTCGCCAACAGCATGAGCGTTGCACTTGAGAACGCCCGTCTTTTCGACGAGACGCAGCGGCTCCTCAAAGAAACCGAACAGCGCAACGCCGAACTTGCCATCATCAACAGCGTGCAGGCGGCGCTGGCGGCCGAGCTCAACATCCAGGGCATCTACGACGCGGTCGGCGACAAGATCCGGGACATCTTCGATAACCGGGACGTCGGCATTCGCGTCTACGACCCAAAAACGAACCTGCTCCATTATCCGTATGCGTACGAAAACGGACAGCGAATAACCATTCGCTCTGAGCCGCTGCATCCGGGTTTTACGTCTCACGTTCTGCGGACGCGCGAAACGCTCGTTATCAACGAGAACATGGCGCAAACGATGGCGAATCACGGTTCTTCCGTCATACCGGGCACGCAGATGGAAATGTCTGCCGTTTATGTCCCGCTGGTGGCGGGCGACCAGGCGCGCGGGGTCATTTGTTTGCTGGACGTGGAGCGCGAGCACGCTTTCAGTGATTCGGACG
>CATPAO010000361.1 GCA_955652025.1 Casimicrobiaceae bacterium | reverse complement strand
GTTCCGGAATGCCACGATATCCGGGCGCCATGTCAGTGTCGAGGTCGGCAACGCGATGGAGCGTCAACATTCGGGCAACCGGATCGACGCGCGGCGAGACCACCACCTTGCCCGTCGCAAGCGCCGCCGCGGCGACGAGACGCGCGTTCCATTCCGAGCGGAACGGAATCGTGACCAGCACCGCGCGCGCGGCGGCGAACGAGCGCAACGCGAGAATCTTGCCGGCAATGGCGAGCGATGCGCCTTCGCGCATCGACGCGGACAACGCGTCGCGAACTGCCTGCGTCTCGTCGCGCACCGTGCGCTTGGCGTCGCGGAGCGCCGTTCCGATCGGCGGGGGCGCGCTTTGCGAGCTTGCGGACGCCATGGCGTCGATGGTATCGCAACCGGCGGCGAACGGTCGCGCAACATATAATGAGCGACTACACAGGATGGAACCATGAACCACGCCCACCAGATCTATCGCGCGCGCCGCGACGCGGTCCTGAAATCAATGCGCAAGCACGCCGGCGGCGGTTTGGCGCTCGTTCCGACGGCGCCCGAAGTCCCGCGCAATCGCGACTCGTATTTCCCGTTTCGCCACGACAGTTATTTTTATTATTTGTCCGGTTTCCCTGAACCGGAGGCCGTCGTCGCGCTGGTCGCTGGCCCCGAGGGCGATCGCCATGTGCTGTTCTGCCGCGACAAGAACGAGGAGCGCGAAGTTTGGGACGGATTCCGCTACGGTCCCGACGCTGCGCGAGAAATCTTCGGCTTCGACGAGGCGCATTCGATCGCCGAGCTCAAAACCAAGCTGCCCGACATCGCGTCCGATCGGCCGGCGCTGTTCACGCCGCTCGGATTGTTCGGCGACTGGGACCGGCGGATCACCGATCTCCTGAACGAGGTGCGCAATCGCGCGCGGGCCGGCGTCGCCGCGCCGGAAGAGGTCGTCGACGTGCGCGCCGCGCTCGACCAGATGCGTCTCGTCAAGGATGCGCACGAGCTCAAGCTGATGCGCCGCGCCGCCGCGATTTCCGCTGCCGCGCACCGCCGCGCGATGGAGTGCGCACGTCCCGGCTGGTACGAATACCAGGTCGAGGCCGAGCTTATGCACGAGTTCCTGCGCGAAGGCGCGCAGTCGGTCGCGTACTCGTCGATCGTCGGTTCCGGGCCCAACGCCTGCGTTCTCCACTACCGCGACAATAACCGGCAGATGGCGGACGGCGATCTGTTGCTGATCGACGCCGGTTGCGAATACCACGGCTATGCGTCGGACATCACGCGCACATTTCCGGTCAACGGCAAGTTCGCCGGGCCGCAGAAGGACGTGTACGAGCTGGTGCTCGCCACGCAGCTCGCCTGCATCGACGCTGTGAAGCCGGGCGCGGATTTTCACGACTATCACAAAGTCGCCGAGCGCGTGTTGGCGCAGGGATTCATCGACCTTGGCCTTTGCACCGGCACGCTCGAGCAGGTTCTCGAAACCGGCGCGTACAAGCAGTTCTACATGCATCGCGCCGGCCATTGGCTCGGGATGGACGTGCACGACGCCGGGCTCTACCAGGTCAAGGGCGCATCGCAAAAGCTCGCAGCCGGCATGGTGCTGACGGTGGAGCCGGGCGCGTATATCCGTCCTGCGGAAAACGTGCCGGAACGCTTCTGGAACATCGGCGTGCGCATCGAGGACGACGTGCTGGTGACGGCGGGGGGCATCGAAAACCTGACAGTCGCTGCACCGAAGTCCGTCGCCGAAGTCGAGGCAGCCTGCCGACGTTAAGAGGTGACGTCTCGTTTCGTTGACCGATTCACGGCGGACCGGCCAGGAGTCAACGCATGGCACCCTTTGGGCGAATCTGTTTGGGCGAATCTGATCGATGCTTCGTGATGTTGTCATTGTCGGGGCGGGACCGGTAGGCGCGACGCTCGCGCTCGCGCTCTCAGACGCCGACCTCGACGTGGTTGTGCTGGACGCGCGGCCGGCAGGCGCCCCCGCGCGCGGCGACCGCTCGCTCGCGCTCTCGCACGGTGCGCGGCTCATCTTCGAGCGGCTTCGAGTATGGTCGGCGCTCGCCGCGATGCCCGGTGCGGTGACGCCGATCACGTCGATCGACGTTTCGCAAGCGTCCGGCTTCGGAATGACCCGACTCAGCGCGTCGGAGCACGATCTGCCGGCGCTGGGCTATGTCGTGTCCTATCGAGCGCTGCAAGCGACGCTCGATACCGCGTTAGTGCGCGCGAACGTCGACGTTCGATTCGGGATTGCGGCCAAACACGTCGGCGGCACACCCGCCTACGCGGCGGTGACGCCCGCCGATCCGCGCGCCGAAATGTTGACGGCGCGACTCGCCGCCGTCGCCGATGGCAGCGGTGCCATCGTGGCCGGTATCCGCCGGGAGCGCCGCGATTACGGACAGGTCGCGGTCACGGCGAAAGTGTTCGTCCATCGTGCCCATGGGGGTTGCGCCTACGAGCGCTTCACCGCGGACGGTCCGATGGCGCTTCTGCCCGAAAACGACCACTACGGCCTCGTGTGGACGATGACGCCCGCACGCGCCGAGCAAGTACTCGCACTTTCCGACGACGAATTCCTGCGCCGCCTCGGCGCCCATTTCGGCACGCGCGTCGAAGGCTTCACGAACGTCGGCGAGCGGCGGACGTTTCCGCTGGCGCTCGAAGTCGCGCGTCCGACGATCGGCGCGCGTGTCGTCGTTCTCGGCAACGCGGCGCAAGCGCTGCATCCGGTCGCCGGGCAGGGATTCAATCTCGGCTTGCGCGATGCCTTCGAGCTCGCGCGCGCGATCATCGCCGCACGCCGCGACGACATTGGCGGGCGCGAGATGCTCCGCGACTACGCGCGGACTCGCGCGCCAGACCGGCTCGCGGGCATCGCCTTCACGCACGGTCTCGTACAAATGTTCGGCACCGAGGCGCCCTTCGTGCGCTGGACGCGCGGCGTGGCATTGATGCTCCTCGACGCGGCGCCGCCGGTCAAGCGGGCGTTCACTCGCGCGATGCTGTTCGGCTGGCGATAGTTTCCACGAGCGCTCGCGCGGTCACGGCGCATTCGCGGCCGGCGTGTCGCGGTCGATCCACCGCACCAATGACTTGCCGACGCAACGCATCCAAAGCGGTATAATCATGATCGTTCGTCATCCGCCTGTCGCTTTTTCCTTCCCGTCATAAATTCGTGCGCATCGGTCCGTACTTTTTGCCGAACAATCTCGCCGTGGCGCCGATGGCGGGGGTCACCGATCGGCCGTTCCGCATGCTATGCAAGCGCCTGGCCGCGGGCTATGCGGTGTCTGAAATGGTCGGTTGCGACCCGCGGCTCCGCAACACCGAAAAGTCGCGGCGGCGTATCGATCATCGCGGCGAAGTCGCGCCGATCGCCGTGCAGATCGCGGGCGCCGATCCGCGGCTTCTCGCCGACGCCGCGCGCTACAACGTCGACCGCGGCGCGCAGATCATCGACATCAACATGGGCTGCCCGGCGAAGAAGGTCTGCAACGCGGCCGCCGGCTCGGCGCTGCTCTCGAACGAGCCGCTGGTCGCGGCGATCGTCACGGCCGTAGTGAATGCGGTGCCCGTTCCGGTGACGCTCAAAATCCGCACCGGACCGGCACCCGGTGCGCGCAACGCGATCGCGATCGCGCGGATCGCCGAGGACGCCGGCATCGCAGCCCTCGCCGTGCATGGCCGGACGCGCGCCTGCGCGTTCGTCGGCGCCGTCGAATACGACACGATCGCCGCGGTGAAACGTGCGGTCGCCATTCCAGTGCTCGCGAACGGCGACATCGACACGCCCGAGCGTGCGGCCGGTGTTCTGCAAGCCACCGGCGCCGATGGACTGATGATCGGCCGCGCCGCGCAAGGTCGGCCCTGGATTTTTCGCGAGATCCTGCATTTCCTGGCCACCGGAGACCATTTGCCGCCGCCTCGCGTCCGCGAAGCGGAGGCGCTCATCGCCGAGCACCTCGCCGATCACTACACGTTTCACGGCGAGGAGATGGGCGTGCGCACCGCGCGCAAGCATCTGGCGTGGTACACGGCGGATCTCGCGGGCGGCGCGGCGTTTCGAGGCACGGTCAACGCCGCGCAGACGGTCACGGCGCAGTTGGCGGCGGTCGCCAGATATTTCGATCGATTGGCCGGGGAGTCCGAACGCCTGATTTACGTGGGCGTCGACGCCGGCGGCGCCGACGTGCGCATGTTGCGCGAGATCCGAATGAACGACATCGAAACGACCATGCCGTGGCCAGGGGAGGCCCTCGCAGCGTGAAAAAAAATATGCGACTGAACGGCACCAACGAGATCGGCCGCAGCGTCGAGCGGTCGCTGGACGAATATTTCCGCAAGCTGGACGGCGAGCCGCCGCATTGCGTCTACGACATGGTGATTACGCATGTCGAGCGCGCGCTGCTCGCGTCGATGCTCGAACGGGCGCAGGGCAACCAAACGCATGCCGCAGACATGCTCGGCATGAACCGGAGTACGTTGCGGGCCAAGCTCGCCAAGTACCGGCTGATTTGACGGCCTTGGCGTCCCCGATCGCGCAGGCGCTGTTGTCGGTCTCCGACAAGACCGGACTCGTGCCGTTCGCGCGCGCGCTCGCCGCGCGCGGCGTCAAGCTGCTTTCCACCGGCGGTACGGCGAAGACGCTTGCCGCCGCCGGCCTGCCGGTGACCGACGTCGGAACCTACACCGGTTTTCCGGAAATGCTCGACGGCCGCGTGAAGACGCTGCATCCGAAAGTGCATGCGGGCATTCTCGCGCGCCGTGATCTGCCCGAGCACCGCAGCGCGCTCGACCGGCATGGCATTCCCACGATCGATCTCGTCGTTGTCAACCTTTATCCTTTTCGCGAAACGGTCGCGAAGCCGGGTTGCACGCTCGACGACGCGATCGAGAACATCGACATCGGCGGACCGTCGATGGTCCGTGCGGCGGCGAAAAACTGGCTGCACGTCGGCATCCTCGTCGATCCGGCCGACTATGCCGCGGTGGTTGCCGAGATCGAGGCCAATGCGGGCGCGCTTTCCGACGCGACTCGATTCCGGTTGATGCAGAAGGCCTTCGCGCACACCGCTTCGTATGACGGCGCGATTGCCAACTGGTTGACGGCGCGCCATCGCGATGGCACGACGCGGGCGTTCCCCGACGCGTTCCGCTTCGGCGGCGAAAAAGTGCAGGACTTGCGCTACGGCGAGAATCCGCATCAACACGGCGCGTTCTATCGCGACGAGACGCCGGTGCCGGGAACGATCGCGACGTTCGAGCAGTTGCAGGGCAAGGAGCTGTCGTACAACAACATCGCCGACGGGGACGCGGCGTGGGAATGCGTGAAGACCTTCGCCGACCCCGCCTGCGTGATCGTCAAGCACGCGAATCCGTGCGGTGTCGCGCTCGCCGCCACGCCGCAGGACGCGTACCGCGCGGCGCTCGCCACCGATCCCACATCGGCGTTCGGCGGCGTCATTGCGTTCAACCGCCCGGTCGACGGCGCGACGGTCGACGCGGTCGCCGCACAGTTCCTCGAGGTGTTGATCGCGCCAGCGTACGCCGACGACGCGCGCGCGGCGATCGCACGGAAGCCGAACGTCCGCGTGTTGAGAATCGCCGCACGCGAGGATGGCGCGCGCAACGAATGGGATATGAAGCGTGTCGGCGGGGGATTCCTCGTTCAGTCGACCGACACGCGCGACGTCACCGCGAGCGAGCTTCGCGTCGTCACAAAAAAGGCGCCCACGCCGGCGCAGATGCCCGACCTCCTCTTCGCGTGGCGGGTCGCCAAGTTCGTCAAGTCGAATGCGATCGTGTTCTGCGGCAACGGCCGCACGCTGGGCATCGGCGCCGGCCAGATGAGCCGAGTCGACTCGACACGCATCGCCACGATCAAGGCGGCCAACGCCGGCTTGTCGCTCGCCGGCTCGGTCGTCGCGTCCGATGCATTCTTCCCGTTTCGCGACGGGCTCGACGTTCTCGCCGACAACGGCGCGGTCGCGGTGATCCAGCCCGGCGGCAGCGTGCGCGACGGCGAGGTCGTCGCCGCAGCGGACGAGCGCGGCGTCGCGATGGTATTCACCGGCATCCGCCACTTTCGCCACTGAGGTCATGTTGCTAAAACGCACCACCGCTGCGATTTTCGCGTCGACATTCGCCGTGATCGCGATCCCCGTGCATGCTGCCGAATGCGCCGATCTCTGGGACTGGCTCGACAGGGGTTGCCGCCGCATCGTCGATACCTACGACAACGGCGGCAACGAGCTGCTTCTCTCTGGATACGCGTATCACGTCCCGGGAACCTGGACCCCGGAGCGCCGCGCGGAGCTCAATTCGAACGCATGGGGCGCCGGCTGGGGGCGCACCGTCGAGGATCCGGACGGCGATACGCATACGGTGTTTGCCCTCGGCTTCGAGGACTCGCATCGTCACGCGCAGCTGCAGGTCGGGTATTCGTGGTCGACGTTCTGGGGGCCGCGTGAGGGTGTTCAGCTGGGGCTCGGCTACGCGGCAATGATCGTGCAGCGGCCGGACCTCCTGAGCGGATATCCGTTTCCCGCGGTGCTGCCGATCGCATCGGTGCGCGCGCAGAAGGCGACGATGATGATGACGTATATCCCGACGCTGAATGGCGGCGCCAACCACGGCAGCACACTCTTCGTGATGGGTCGGTTCGCGCTCGATTAGCCGATGAACATCCTGGTGATCGGCGGCGGAGGCCGCGAGCATGCGCTCGCGTGGAAGATCGCGCAGTCACCGCGCATCGCGAAGGTGTTCGTGGCGCCCGGTAACGCGGGCACGGCACGCGAGCCGGGCCTCACGAACGTCGCGCTGACCGAGATCGCCGCGCTGGTCGAATTCGCGCGAAGCGAACCGGCGGCGCTTACGGTCGTCGGTCCCGAAGCGCCGCTCGCCGCCGGCGTCGTCGACGCGTTTCGTGCCGCCGGGCTGAAGATTTTCGGTCCGACGCGCGCGGCAGCGCAGCTCGAAAGCTCGAAGGATTACGCCAAGTCGTTCATGGCGCGGCACGGCATTCCGACGGCCGCGTACAAGACGTTCGCCGACGTCGGCGCCGCGCACGCGTACGTCGACGGCCGCGGCGCGCCGATCGTCGTCAAGGCCGACGGACTGGCCGCGGGGAAGGGCGTCGTCGTGGCGGCGACGCGCGAAGAAGCGCATGCGGCGATCGACCGGATGCTCGTCGAACATTCGTTGGGGGATGCCGGGACTCGCGTGGTCATCGAGGATTGTCTCGTCGGCGAGGAGGCGAGCTTCATCGTGATGGTCGACGGCCGCCACGTGCTGCCGCTCGCCTCGTCGCAGGATCACAAACGTCTTTCCGACGGCGACCGCGGGCCCAACACCGGCGGCATGGGTGCCTACTCGCCCGCGCCGGTCGTTATACCGGCCGTGCATGCGCGGATCATGCGCGACGTCATCGCGCCCGCCGTCGAAGGCATGGCGGCCGACGGCGTTGCCTACAGCGGATTTCTCTATGCGGGCGTGATGATCGACGACGCCGGGAATCCCAAAGTGCTTGAGTTCAATTGTCGCTTGGGCGACCCGGAGACGCAGCCGATCATGGTTCGGCTCAAGTCGGACTTGGTCGACTTGATCGACGCCGGCGTCGGCGGAGCGCTCGATCGGGCGACGGTCGAATGGGATCGCCGCGTCGCGCTCGGCGTCGTCCTCGCCGCCGCAGGCTATCCTGACGATCCGCATCAAGGCGCCGCGATCGACGGACTCGAACGTGTCACCGCGCTCACGCACCCGCAGTGTCATGTCTTCCATGCCGGCACCGCGTTGGCCGACGGCAAGGTCGTGGTGAGCGGCGGTCGCGTCCTGTGCGTGACCGCGTTGGGCGACTCGGTGCGCCAGGCGCAGCGAGCCGCGTACGATGCGGTGGCCGCCATTCATTTCGATGGCATGCAATACCGCAGCGACATCGGCTTTCACGCGATCGCGCGAAAGCCGTGACCGACGCCCCCGATCGAACGCTCGCCGCATCGATGGATACCGTGGCACTCCGCGCGTTTTTCACCGGGTTGCAGGAACGGATCGTCGGCGCGCTCGAGAAAATCGACGGTGGAACGTTCCGTCGCGATGCGTGGTCGCGCACCGAAGGCGGCGGCGGCATCTCGCGCCTGATCGAGGACGGCGCCGTGCTGGAGCGCGGCGGCGTGCTCTTCTCGCACGTGCATGGCGAAAGCCTGCCGCCGTCGGCGGCGGCCGGGCGGCCGGAGCTTGCGGGCCGCGGGTGGGAAGCGACCGGCGTATCGCTCGTGCTGCATCCGCGCAATCCTTATGCGCCGACCGTGCACATGAACCTGCGCTTTTTTGTCGCGCGGAAAGAGCGCAGCGCGGCCGTCTGGTGGTTCGGCGGTGGCATGGACCTGACGCCGTATTACGGGTTCGCCGAAGACGCTGTCCACTTTCATGGCGTCTGTCGCGACGCGCTCCTCCCATTCGGCGCCGAGCTCTATCCGAAATTCAAGCGCGGGTGCGACGACTATTTCTATCTCAAGCATCGGCGCGAGCAGCGGGGGGTCGGTGGAATTTTTTTCGACGATCTCGCCGACGGCGGATTCGATCGCTGCGCCGCGCTCACGCAGAGCGTCGGCGAGCACTTTGTCGCCGCGTATGTGCCGATTCTCGAACGCCGCAGAGGCACGCGATTCGGCGAGCGCGAGCGCGATTTCCAAGCGTACCGCCGCGGGCGCTACGTCGAGTTCAACCTCGTGCAGGATCGCGGCACGCTGTTCGGGCTGCAATCGAACGGCCGGACCGAAGCGATCCTGCTGTCGCTGCCCCCGCTCGTGAAATGGCGCTACGACTGGCACCCCGATCCTGGCACGCCGGAAGCGTCGCTCTATTCCGATTTCCTCGTCGCGAAGGACTGGCTGGCATGAGCGCCGCCGGGCCGTCCCAAGGCGCGAATGGCTCCCCCGATGGGGGCAGCGCAGCGGCGTTAGCCGCAAGCGTGGGGGTTGCATGAGCGACGACGAACGCCCGTCGCGCGCCGCGGACGCGGGGGATCCCCATCTCGAGGAAACCCGGATCGACGGCGCACGTGTGTATGACGGCGCAATGTTGCACGTGCGTCGCGACACGGTGCGCCTCCCCGACGGCGGCACGGCGACGCGCGAATACGTCGTGCATGCGGGGGCCGCGCTGGTCGTCCCGATGCTTGCCGACGGTCGGCTCGTCGTCGAGCGTCAATTCCGTTATCCACTGAATCGCGTGCTGGTCGAGTTTCCCGCCGGCAAGATCGATCCCGGCGAAGCGCCGCTCGCCGCGGCGCAGCGCGAGTTGCTGGAAGAGGCGGGCTATACGGCGGAGCGCTGGACGCACCTCGGCCGGATCCACCCGGTCGTCGGCTACTCGAGTGAAGTGATCGAGCTTTTCGTCGCCGAAGATCTGTTGCACGTCGGAAGGCAACTCGACCACGGCGAATTCCTCGACCTCGACACGATGACGGTCGATGCGATGCTGGACGCGCTCGATCGCGGCGAGATCACCGACGGCAAGACCGTCGCGGCGCTGTTCCTTTATCTGCGTCGCGCGGAAGCCCGATGATCGCCCGCCGCATCATCGTCCGCGGCCGCGTCCAGGGCGTCGGCTTCCGCTATTCGATGGTGGACGCGGCGTACTCGCTCGGTGTCGACGGCTGGGTGCGCAATCGCGGAGATGGCAGCGTCGAGGCATTCGTGCAAGGCGATCCGCCGATCGTCGAACGAATGGTCACGTGGTGCCGGCACGGCCCCCCCGGCGCGCGCGTCTCCGCCGTCGACGTCGACGCGGGGACGCCGGATCCCGCGCTGTCGGGCTTCGCGACGCACCCGACGGCGTAGCCGAGGCTACGGTGGATTCGGCGCCGACGCCCGGTCGCGGTCGACGGCGAAGATGTCCTTCCATGCCGCGTACGACGACGCGGCCCACCACGGCAGCGCGAACAGGAGGCCGATGCCTGCCGTCGCCCAACCGAACAACAATAGTGCGAGCGACAGCACGCCGTAGAGGGCAAGCGTCGCGGGATTGCGCGCGAAGCCGTCGACGCTCTGCGCGAACGATGCGCGAAATCCAAGACCGTCGAACAGCGCCGCGAACGGCACGAACGTGACGGGCAGCGAAACCGCCATGCCGACCACGTAGATCGACAGGATGGCGCCCGGCGTGATCGTCGCATCGCGCAATCCGGGGACGAGCATGTTGACGCCACCCACCGCGTACGCGGCCGCGGCTTCCGCCGCGAAAACGATCGCGCCGGACACGATCACCGCCGCCATCGCTTCGCTGCTCGCGCCTGCGATTGCGGCGATATCGGCAAGCCGTGGCCGTCCGCCGCGGTCGGCGGCGAGGCTCGCGTAGATGAGGCCGCACGCAGCAAGCGGTACCGCGATCTGCGCCAACAGCACGCCGCCGGCCGGGACCAGGGAGAGCCCGAAATCGACGAGCAGCGTGGCGAGCGCGAGGGCCATGAAGATCACCGGACCGCGCTTCCACAGCCGCATCGCCTCGCGATACCAGAGGAGCGCGTGATTGGTCGGGACGGCGCGCGCGACGCGCGGCCCTGGCGGCATCGAGGATTGCGGCGGGTCGGCGGGCATCGGTCGTCGCCCCGTTGCGAGGGCGACCGGGAGGGAAATCTACACGCTCTCGCCCAGGTACGCGGCGCGGACCTTGCGATCATGCAGCAGCGATCGCGCTTCGCCTTCGAGTGTGATCTCGCCGGACTCCATCACGTAGCCGCGATGGCTTACCTCCAGCGCGAGCTTCGCGTTCTGCTCGATCAGGAGAATCGTGACGCCTTCGCGCGACACCGCAAGCACTGTCTCGAAGACCTTCTGCACCATCAGCGGTGCCAGTCCCATCGACGGCTCGTCGAGCAGCAGAAGCCGCGGCTTAGACATCAGCGCGCGACCGATCGCGAGCATTTGCTGTTCGCCGCCGGACAGCGTGCCGGCGGTCTGCTTGCGTCGTTCCTTGAGCCGCGGAAACAGCGCGAACACGCGCTCGATGTCTGCTTTGACGCCGTCGCGGTCGTGGCGGACGTAAGCGCCCATCGCGAGATTTTCCTCGATCGTCAACGCGCCGAACACGCCGCGGCCCTCCGGCACCATCGCGAGGCCGCAGCGCACCGTCTCGAACGGCGGCCGCCCCGTGATGTCGCGCCCGTCGTAGTGAATCGTGCCCGACTTGACGGGTAGCATGCCGCACACGCCTTTCAGCGTCGTCGTCTTGCCCGCGCCGTTGGCGCCGATCAGGCAGACGAGCTCGCCCGCGTTGACGTTGAGGTCGATGCCCTTGACCGCCTGGATCCCGCCGTAAGAGACGGCGAGCTTCTTCAATTCCAGGAGCGGAGCGGTCATGCCCGTGCGCGATCACGAAAGCGCACGAAGCGACTGCGTCGTTCCCGCGTGCGCGGGAATGACGGAGTTTTTTGATGCAATTTCACAATCGTCATCAGGCACCCTTCAGGTTCAACGCTACGTCGCCGCCCAGGTACGCCGCGATCACCTTGTCGTCGTTTTGCACCTCCGCCGCAGGGCCCTCGGCGATCTTCCGGCCGTAGTCCAGCACCAGCACCCGATCGCAGACGCTCATCACGAGCTTCATGTCGTGCTCGATCAAGAGGATCGTCGTGCCGTCTTTGCGGATGTTCTCGAGGAGCCGCCTCAGCGACGCTGTTTCGGTCGCGTTCATGCCCGCGGCCGGCTCGTCGAGCGCAAGCAGTTTCGGTTCGGTGGCGAGCGCGCGCGCGATCTCGAGCCGCCGCTGATCCCCATACGCGAGATGCTTGGCGAGGTCATTGGCGCGTTTGTGGACGCCAACGTATTCGAGCAACTCGTAGGACCGCCGCTCGATCGCGTGCTCCTCGGCCTTGGTCTTCGGTCCACGAAAGATCGCGCCGATCACGGTCGCGTGCGTTCGCACATGCCGGCCGATCATCACGTTCTCGAGCGCGGTCAGATTGGCGAACAATCGAATGTTCTGAAACGTCCGCGCGATACCGCGCTCGGCGACGTCGTTCGGCTTCAATCCGCAAAGCGGGGCGCCGTCGAACGTGAAGGTGCCGGCGTCGGGCGCGTAGATACCGGTCAGCACGTTGAAGAGCGACGTCTTGCCCGCGCCGTTCGGGCCGATCAGACCGTAGATTTCGCGGTGGCGGATCGCGAAGCCGACCTCGGATAACGCCTGCACGCCACCGAAGCGCTTGGTGATCCCTTCGGCCGAGAGCAGAGCGGTGTCACTCATATTTCTGGCGCACGACGGACTCGAGCTCGCGCTTGCGCAGCGCGGAGGGCAGGATTCCCGCGGGCCGGAACAGCATCATCAGCACCAGCGCGAAGCCGAACAGCAGCATCCGGATCACTTCGGGCTCGAGCAGCATCCGGCCGAACAGGCGCTCCTGCACCGGGCCGACCGTATAGCGCAGGACCTCCGGCATGAACGACAACAAGAGGGCGCCGAGAATCACGCCCCATACGTTGCCCATGCCGCCCAGCACGACCATCGCGACGACGTTGATCGATTCGACGAGGATGAAGCTTTCCGGACTGATGAAGCCCTGGATCGCCGAGAACATGCCGCCGGCGATGCCGCCGAACGAGGCGCCCATCGCGAACGCCAGCAGCTTGACGTTGCGCGTGTTGATGCCCATCGCGCGAGCCGCGACTTCGTCCTCGCGGATCGCTTCCCACGCGCGGCCGAGCCGCGAATCCTGTAGGCGCAAGTTGACGACGATCACGGCGATCAGGACGAGCAACAGAAAGTAGTAGTACTTGATCGGCCCGGTGAAATCGAGGCCGGCGACCGTTTCGTTGATTTTGAAATTGAAGCTGCCGATGCGGAACGGGTCGATCAGCGTGATGCCTTGCGGGCCGTTGGTGATGTTGACCGGCTGCGACAGGTTGTTCAGGAAAATCCGGATGATCTCGCCGAAGCCCAGCGTGACGATGGCGAGATAGTCGCCGCGGAGCTTGAGCGTCGGCGCGCCGAGCAAGGCGCCGAACATGCAGGCGACCGCCGCACCGAGAGGCAGCGTCACCCAGAACGGCAGATGGATGTCGAAATGCGGGCTTGAGAGCAACGCGTAAACGTAGGCGCCAACCGCGTAGAACGCGATGTAGCCCAGGTCGAGCAGCCCGGCGAAGCCGACGACGATGTTGAGGCCGAGGGCGAGAAAAACATAGAGGATCGCGGAATTCGTGATCCGCACCCATGCCGTCCCGATCCCCGCCAGCACGAACGGCAGCGCGACGAGCGTGACGGCCACGAGCACGATGCCGACCCACGCCAGCCGCGGATTCTTCCTTGTATCGAGCAGCGAATGCATGGGGATCCCGTCGGTCGGCCGGTTAGGCGCGATCCGACACACGCTCGCCTAGCAGCCCCGACGGCCGGAAGATCAGCACGGCGATCAGGACGAGGAATGCGAAGACGTCCTGGTAATTGGAACCGAACAGCGTGAGATTGGGATCGCTGGCACAGCGCTCGGCAAGCGCGCTCGACCAGCCGGACAGCTGGCACAGATTCGTGAGATCGCCGACGTAACCGGCGCCGAGCGCCTCGATCACGCCGAGCAGCAATCCTCCCAGCATGGCGCCGGCCAGGTTGCCGATGCCGCCCAGCACGGCGGCCGCGAACGCCTTGAGGCCGAGCAGAAACCCCATTTGATAGTGAGCGACACCGTAATATGTGCCGACCATGACGCCGGCGACGGCGCCGAGCGCCGCGCCGATGACGAACGTCAGCGCGATCACGCGATCGATGTCGATCCCCATCAACCCCGCGACCGTCTGATTTTGCGACGTCGCGCGCATCGCGATGCCGAGCTTGGTCCGGTAGACGAGCGCGAGGAGCCCCGCCATCATCGCGACCGACCCGGCGACGATCGCGATCTGAACGTTGGTGATCGTCGCGCCGTTCGGGTTGTCGGTCAGGTGATAGGAGATGGTCTGGACGATCTGCGGGTAGGGCAGCGGATTGCGGCTCCAGATGATCATCGCCAGGTGCTGCAGGATGACGGACAGCCCGATCGCGGTGATCAGCGGCGCGAGTCGCGGCGCGCGTCGCAGCGGCCGGTAAGCGACGCGCTCGAGCGTGTAGCCGACCGCGACGCAGACCGGAATTGCCGTGACGAGACCGATCAGCACGATCGCAACCGGCGGCAGCGCGACGTGCGCGCCGACGAGCGCGACGATGACCGAATAGGCGACCATCGCCCCGATCATCACGACCTCGCCATGGGCGAAATTGATGAGCTGGATGATGCCGTACACCATCGTGTAGCCGAGTGCCACGATCGCGTACACGCTGCCCAGCGTGACGCCGTTGATCATCTGCTGCAGGAAGGTGTCCACGGCGGGCAGTGTTTAAGGGGACGACCGCGATTGTGCGGGGTGCGATTCGGTCAGGCAAGCGTTGCGCCCCTCGCCCGCTTTGACGGTGCGCGTCGAATTCTCTTCTCCGCGGCACGGGGAGAAGGTTGGAGCGAGGGGGTGGCAAAAAAACGGCACCCCGCGGGGCGCCGTTTCGGTGCAGCCTTGCTTCGCGCGACTTACTTCTTCATCGCGTCCTTCTTCATGTCGTCCTTCTTCATATCGTCCTTCATCGGCGCCATGGCGGGCGCGGCGGCCGGGGCCGCGGCCGTGGAGACGGGCTTCATGAAGTCGGAAAAGCCGATGCTCTTGCCGCCCTTGACGACGGCCACCGGCTCGAGCTTGCCGGCCTTCATCGTGAAGATCGTGATCTCGGCATCCTTGCGGTCACCCTTTTCGTCGAACTCGATGTTGCCGGTCGCGCCCTTGAAGCTGATTTTCTGAAGCTCGGGCAGGTACTTCGCCGGGTCGGTCGAATCGGCCTTTTGCATCGCGGCGACCAGCAGGTTCGCGGCGTCGTACGTGAACGGCGCGTAGATGATCGGGTCGACGTTGTACTTGGCCTTGTACGCGTCCAGGAAGTCCTTCGACGCGGCGACCACGGGCAGGCCGGCCTGCGAGCAGATGAGGCCGTCGGCCGCGGCGTCGCCGGCGAGCTGCTTCATCGTGTCGGTGCAGGCGCCGTCGCCGAAGCTGAACACCGCCTTGATGCCGAGCTCCCGCGCCTGCTTCAGCATCGGACCGCCGGTGGCGTCCATGCCGCCGTAGAACACGGCGTCGGGGGCCTTGCCCTTCATCTTGGTGAGGATGGCCTTGAAATCGGTCGCTTTGTCGTTCGTCTTTTCGCGTGCGACGACATTGACGTGCGCCGCTTTCAGCGTCTTTTCGACCTCGTTGGCGAGACCTTCGCCGTAGGCGGTGGCATCGTCGACGATGGCGACTTTCTTGATCTTCATCGACTCGAGGTACTGCGCGACCGCCGGACCTTGCTGGTCGTCGCGGCCCACGACGCGGAACACGTTCTTGAAGCCCTGCTCGGTCAGTTTCGGGTTGGTCGCCGAGCCCGAGATCACCGGAAGGCCGGCCTGGTTGTAGACGGCCGATGCGGGAATCGTGACGCCGGAATTGAGGTGGCCGACGACGCCGGCAACCTTGGCATCGGCAAACTTTTGCGCGATCACGGGACCGAGCTTGGGATCGGCCTGGTCGTCCTCGCCCTGAAGCTCGAACTTAACGGTCTTTCCGCCGATCTTGAGCTGCTTGGCGGTGGCCTGCTCGACCGCGAGGCGCGCGCCGTTTTCGTTGTCCTTGCCGAGGTGCGCGATACCGCCGGTCAGCGGTCCGGCATGGCCGATCTTGACGGTGACGCTGTCATCGGCCGGCGCGGCCTTCACGGCTTCGGCCGCCTTCTTGGGTTCTTCCTTTTGACCGCAACCGTATGCGGCCACCAGCGCGGCGCTAACCAGCACGAAGCCGAGCTTTTGTTTGAATTGCATGGGGATCCTCCCGACGTGGTGAAAGGGAAACGTATAATTATGGGTACCCTGCGAACGGGTGTCAAACGCGGAAGCAACTTGCCTTCGCGCCTCAGGCGGCCGCGATCGCAGCCCGTCGCCGTCCGCGGCGCTTTGTCGCGCCGCGCTTGTCGCGGCCCGCAGCACCGGCCTACCCTAGCACGCTGGGTGAATCCGGTTGAAGCCTCGACGGCATCTAAGCGTCGAGGGTTGAAGGGGTGTGTGTGGGGGCGTGTGCCACCCGCTTGAGACCGTGGCGTCGGACGTGACAACGGCGACATGCACGGTCCAACCGGACGCGTCTTATCCGACGCGGACAGGGAGAGAGAGCTCATGCGAATCAAAATGACGCGGCGCCGATCTGTCGGTGCGCTCATCGTGTTGTTGGTCCTATTGGGGGTCGGCGGCGGCGCGATGGCGCTTCGCGCGCAGAAAAAGCCGGAGGACAAGACCGCACCGGTGGCGCTGCAGTTCGCCGCGACCGACCTCGCATTCGTCGCCGCCAAACCGCTGGCGCGCTGGCTGCCCGTGTCCGGCACGCTGCAGCCGGTTCGGCAGGCGATCGTCAAGGCGAAAGTCGCGGGCGACGTCCGTGAGATCACCATTCGCGAAGGCGAGACCGTGCAGGCGGGTCAGATGCTCGTCCGCATCGATACCACCGACCTCGACTCGAAACTGATCGACCGCGTCGGCGCGCTCGAAAGCGCGAAGGCGCAGCTCGCGCTGGCCACGAAGACCCGCGCGATGAACGTGCGACTCATGAACGACAAATTCATTTCGCAAAATGCGTTCGACAGCGCCGAATCGAGCTTCAGCGTCGCGCAGGGCAGCGTGAAATCGATGGAGGCGCAAGTGCAGCTCGCGCGGAATGCGCTCAAGGACGCCGTCGCGACGGCGCCGTTGTCCGGCATCGTCGCCCACCGTCATGTCCAGCCCGGCGAAAAGGTGGCGATCGAGGCGCCGCTCGTCACGATCGTCGACTTGAAGGACCTCGAGGTGCAGGCGCTCGTCCCGGCGCTCGACGTGCCCGAGCTCAAGATCGGGATGCCGGTCCAGTTCGCCGTCGACGGGTTCGGCGAGCGTCGCTTCGCCGGACGCGTGGAACGCATCAACCCATCGACCGAGCCTGGGACACGCGCGCTTCTCGTGTACGTCGGCCTGCCGAACAGCGACGCGGCGCTCAGGAGCGGCATGTTTGCCACCGGTCGCATCGCGCTGGCTGCGAGCGCGCCGGCGCCCACACTGCCGGCGACGGCGGTCCGGACGGAGGCGGGGCAGTCGTATGTATGGGTGATCGACAACGGCAAGCTGTCGCGGCGCATCGTATCGCTCGGAAGGCGCGACGACGCCAACGGCATCGTGGAGCTCAAGAGCACGCTGGCGCCGGGTCTGCCGGTGCTTGCGGCGCGCTTCGACAATCTCAAGGACGGCGCGCCGGCTCTCGTCAAGGCGCCGACGGCGTCGCAGAACGCAACGTCCGCCGTGCCGGTCGGGGCCAGTTGACGAGGACGGCGGATCGATTCGCGGTGTGCCGCGCCGCCGTGTATCGCAACGACGCGCAAGCGCGTTAACCGGCGGGCGTGATGCGCGGGGCGCGTCGCCCGAAGGATAAGCGGTTCGGCAGGTGAAAGCTTACGCCGCGTTCAACGCGGTTGCGCAGCGGACCACCGCCCTTGGCGAGAGCCACCACGCTGGAGATGAACGAAGGCTGACGAGGTCGCAAACAAATGTGGATAACCCGCACATCGATCAAGAATCCAGTCTTTGCGACAATGGTGATGGTCGGCATCACCGTCCTCGGCGTGTTCTCGTACAACCGATTGCGCGTCGAACAGATGCCGGACGTCAGCTTGCCGTTCGTCCAGATCATGACGATCTACCCGGGTGCGGCGCCCGAGGCCGTCGAGGCCGACGTCACGAAGCCGCTCGAATATGCGGTCAACCAGGTATCGGGCGTCAAGCGGATCTTCTCGAATTCCCGTGAGGGGTCGAGCCAGGTCTTCGCCGAGTTCCGCCTGTCGACCAACGCCACACAGGCGATCCAGGACGTGCGCGACAAGATCGCCATGGTGCGGCCTGGCTTTCCGAAAGACGTCAAGGATCCGCTCGTCAACCGCGTCGAGAACGAGAACAACCAACCGGTCGCGTCGCTCGCGGTAATGTCGCAGACGACGGAACTGCGCGAGCTGACGTCGCTGACCGACCAGACGATCGTCAAGGCACTCGAAAACCAGCCCGGAGTCGCGCGCGTCGACGTCAACGGCCGCGTCACGCGCCAGGTGCTGATCCAGATAAAACCCAACGCGCTCACCGCGCTTGGAATCGGCGTGGACCAGGTGATCACCGCCATCCAGAATGCCAATCAGGACGTGCCGGCGGGCCGCTTGACGCGCGGGCAGAGCGACTCGGTGGTCCGCGTCGAAGGCAAGATCAAGGACCCCGAGCAGTTCAACCGCATCATCGTCGCGCAGCAGGGAGGCGGGCCGGTGTACCTGTCGCAGGTCGCGGAGGTCATCGACGGCGAGAAGGAGATGACGAGCTTCGCGCGGATCAACGGCCGGCCGGCGATCACGCTCGACATCCAGAAGGCGCAGGACGCCAACATCGTCGAGACCGGCCGCAACGTGAAGGCGGCGGTCGCATCGCTCAAGGACCGGCTCCCGTCCGACGTCGAGGTCCGCGTCACCTATTCGACGGCCGACCAGGTCGAGCGTGCCGTCGATCGCGTCAAGGAGACGATCGTCGAGGGGGGATTCCTGACGGTGCTGATCGTGTTCCTGTTTCTCCACAGCTGGCGCAGCACGGTGATTACCGGCCTCACGCTGCCGCTCGCGGTGATCGCGACGTTCATCGCGCTCTACGCGTTCGGCTTCACGATCAACTTCCTGACGCTGATGGCGCTGTCGCTGTGCATCGGTCTGCTGATCGACGACGCGATCGTCGTGCGGGAAAACATCGTGCGCCACCTGTCGCTCGGCAAAAACCACATGGCGGCGGCGCGCGAGGGCACCGACGAGATCGGGCTCGCGGTGATGGCGACGACGTTCGCGATCGTCGCCGTTTTCGTGCCGATCGCGTTCATGAACGGGCTCATCGGCCGCT